>JASIKV010000473.1 GCA_030049455.1 Terriglobia bacterium | reverse complement strand
CCCGCTTCCAGCGCGGCCGCCGTGGCGTGCTTGCCCTCCTGCAGTTGTTCCTTGGCGAAGCTCACCACCAGAATACTGTTGGAAGTCGCGACACCGACGCACATGATGGACCCAATCAGCGCCGGAACGCTGAAGGTGGTTTGCGTGGAAAACAGGAACCAGAGAATTCCCGCCAATCCCGCGGGCAGCGCCGAGATGATAATCAGCGGATCGAGCCACGACTGGAAATTCACCACCACCAGCAGGTAGACCAGCACGATGGAGAAGACCAGCCCGGCCAGCAGGCCGGAAAACGACGAGCGCATGGTGGCAATCTGCCCGCGCACGATGGTGCGGGACCCGCGCGGCAACTGGCCCTGGCTGGCGTCCACAATCCGGTCGATATCACGCGCCACACCACCCAGGTCCCTGCCCTGCACCGCGCCGTAAATATTGATGACCGGCTGCACGTTGTAGTGCGAAACCGCCGCCAGCGACGCTCCACGGCTGATAGACGCCAGATTGCCCAGAATCTGCGGCGGCGCGCCGCTGCTGCTGGCGATGGGAATGTTTTCCAGGTCTTGCAGTGAATCCACACGGTACTGCGGCGTCTGCGTGGTGATTTGATAGCTGACTCCCGTGTGCGGGTCCAGCCAGAATGTCGGGGACGTCTGGAAACTGCCGCTCAGCGAAACCAGCAGGTCGCTCGCCACGTCGCGCGGCGTAAAGCCCACCTGCGCAGTGCGTGTGCGGTCAATATCCACCTGCAAGCGCGGGAGATTGAAGGGCTCCTGAATGCGTAAGTCCACCGCCCCCGGAATGTATTTCAGGCGGGCCAGCAAACCTTCGGCAAAATTCCGGTCGGCAAACAGATCGTTCCCCACTACCTGCACGTTGATGGGCGAGGGCAGGCCGAAATTCAGAATCTGGCTGACCATGTCGGAGGCGAGAACATAAAAGGTGACGCCCGGAAATTCATGCGCCAGCCGCAAGCGCAGACGGCGGACGTACCCTGCCGTGGGATGATGGTTTTCATTCAGCGCGACCATGATGTCCGCGTCGCCCGTGCCGATGGGAGCGGAATTGCTGTACGACAGATTCACGCTGCTGTAGGGCAGCCCGATATTGTCGATGATGTTGTTCACTTCCGAGGGTGGAATCTCCTGGCGGATGCTGTTCTCAACCATGTCGCAAATGCGCGCGGTTTCCTCAATGCGCGTCCCGGTGGGGGCGCGAAGGTGCAGGGTGAACTGGCCGCTGTCAACCTTGGGAAAAAAGTCCTGGCCAATCCAGGGCAGCAGGAAGAAAGAAGCGGCGGCGGCGCCCAAAACGGCCAGGGCAAACCAGGCCTGATGGTGCAGGCAAGTCCCCAGCCAGCCCCTGTAGCGCCCCCGCAGGCGCTCGAAAGCGTGCTCAAACTTCACTTGCAATCGCGCCAGCAAGTGGGCCTGCGCCTGGGCCTCCAGGTTCGAAGCATCGTGCTCGTGCCCGCGCAGCAGGTAGCGCGCCATGGTGGGGACCAGACTTCGCGAAAGCAGATAGGATGCCAGCATGGCGAAGCTGACCGCTTCCGCCAGCGGAACAAACAAGTGGCGGGCAACGCCCGTCAGGAAAAACATGGGCACGAAGACGATGCAAATCGCCAGGGTCGAGACAAAGGCCGGGACGGCAATTTGCGCCGCGCCGTCCAGAATGGCGGTCAGAACTTCCTTCCCCATGGCGATGTTGCGATTGATGTTTTCGATTTCCACGGTGGCATCGTCCACCAGAATTCCCACGGCCAGCGCGAATCCGCCCAGGGTCATGATATTGATGGTCTGCCCCAGGGCGCTGAGCACGACGAGTGAGGTCAAAATGGAAAGCGGGATGGAAACAGCAATGATGAAGGTGCTGCGCCAGCTTCCTAGAAACAGCAGAATCATGGCCGCGGTTAGCAGCGCGGCGATCAGCGCTTCCCTTACTACGCCGCGGATGGCAGCAATCACGAAAATCGACTGGTCATTCAGGTAGTGGGTTTGAAGCTGCGGCGGCAGCCCCTTCACGATGCGGGGCAGCTCCTCCTTGATTTGGGAAATGATGTCCAGGGTTGAGGAATTCCCGGTTTTCATCGCCGTCATCAGCGCCGCCCGCTGGCCATCCACACGCACGATGTTGGTCTGGGGCGGAAAGCCGTCGCGCACGTGCGCCACATCCTGAATGTAAATCACCGTGTTGCCGGCGGTCTTAATCGGCAGGTCGTTCAACTCCGCCGTGGTCAGCGGGCTGCCATTGGTTTCCACGTCGTACTCGTACTGGCCGATTTTTGAAGTCCCCGCGGGAAGGATCAGGTTCTGCTGATTTAAAGCGTTCACCACGTCGTTGGGTGAAAGTCCCTTGGCCTGCAGCGCCGCGGTGTCCAAGTCCACCTGAATTTGGCGCTGCTTTCCCCCATAGGGCCACGGGATCGCAGCGCCTTCCACGTCCGCCAGTTGCACGCGGATGAAGTTCGCGCCCAGGTCGAATAATTGCTGCTCTGAAAGGCCCCGCCCGGAGAGCCCGATCTGCAGAATCGGTACCGTCGAGGCGCTGTATTGAATGATCAGCGGAGGCGTAGTGCCCGGGGGCAACTGTCGAATCTGCGTCTGGCCGATTGCCGTGACCTGGCTCAGGGCAGTGCTGATGCTCGCACCCGGCTGAAAAAAGATCTTGATGACCGATATACCGCTGAGTGATTCCGACTCAATGTGCTCAATATCGTTCACCGTCAGGGTCATGGAGCGCTCATTGATCACGCTGATGCGATCGGCCATCTGCTCGGGGGAAAGTCCGGCGTAGTTCCAAAGCACGCTGACCACGGGAATGTTGATGTTGGGGAAAATGTCCTTGGGGGTGCGTAAAATGGCAAGGCCGCCCATGATCATGATGACAATCGCCATCACAATGAAGGTGTAGGGACGGCGGAGAGCTAAACGAACAATCCACATCGCAGCGGCTTTTGGTGCTCAAATCCTCCGCCGGCCCGGCCAAGACGGCAGCAAGGCCGGCGGAATCAATCAACTTACCCGACGCTCGAAGAGCAAAGGTGAATCAGCCTGTCTTCAAGGTCTGATCCGGCAAAACGACAACATTCAATCTGACTGCTACCACGGATCATCGCATGTCGAGTTCCAATCGCGATTAGATTATGTTATGGGATTAATATATTGTAAATACAGGAGTTAAATTTGAATAATAAAGAATTCCTCGGCATGCGCGGGAGTTGAGTTACAAGCATTGACGTCAATATGTTGACGTTTGACGCCTAGTCGTCAGTCTTGCGGCCGACTAATCTTTAATTTTCTCATCCTGTAAAAAAGCGTAGTTCGCTTCAGGCCGAGCCGCTCGGCCGCTCCGCCCGGTCCGCCAAGCACCCCCTGGGACTCGCGCAAAGCACGCATGATCTGCTCGCGTTCGGTCTCCGCCAGGGTGCGCGAGCGGCGGTGAACCTCGCGGCCCGCCTGCTGCAATTCGGATAGCGGCGCCTGCAAGGTTGCGCCCGCCGTCAGAATGGCGGCGCGCTCAATGAAGTTCTGCAGCTCGCGGACGTTGCCGGGCCAGTGGTAGCTCTTGAGCGCGTCCATGGTTTCAACCGGAATATTGCGGATGCGCTTGTCCATTCTGCGCGCGTACTTGTCGGTAAAATGCGCGGCCAAGAGCGGAATATCCAAAGTTCTTTCTCGAAGCGGCGGCACCAATATGGGAAAAATATTCAAACGGTAAAAGAGGTCGCTGCGAAATTCGGCGTTCTCGACCATCTGCGCAAGATCGCGGCTGGTGGCGGCAATCACTCGAGCATCGACGCGCAGCGTGCGCGTGCTGCCCAGCCGTTCGAACTCCTGTTCCTGCAAAACGCGCAGCAGTTTCGGCTGCAACTCCAGCGGAATGTCGCCCACTTCATCCAGAAAAAGCGTGCCCTGGTGGGCCAATTCGAAGCGGCCGATTTTTTGCGCGATGGCGCCCGTAAACGCTCCCTTTTCGTGGCCGAAAAGCTCGCTCTCCAGCAAGCCCAGGGGGATGGCGGCGCAGTTCACGCTAACGAACGTGCGCTCGCGCCGCGGGCTGATGTCATGAATGGCGCGCGCCAACACCTCCTTGCCGGTTCCGGTCTCTCCCAGGATCAGAATGGTGGAACCCGT
>JASIKV010000472.1 GCA_030049455.1 Terriglobia bacterium | reverse complement strand
GAATCTACGGCGCTCGGTGCGGCATACCTGGCTGGTCTGGCGACGGGATTTTGGAAGGACAGTCAAGAGTTGGCCGCGCACCTTCGCTCCGGCCGTCGATTTGAGCCCGGCATGGACCTCTCACGCCGTGAAGAGCTGTTCGCGGGCTGGCAGCGCGCCGTGGAGCGCGCCAAAGGTTGGGCGAAATAGATTTCAGGCGTCGCGGGTGTCTCGCCGGCTCGTGACAGCGATGTTAGAATCTATAGGGCGCGCTGAGGTGATTGCATAAGGGTAGGCGTCGAGAGCAGAGATGCAGGATCGATCGTGCGCAAGGAAAGCGTATGTCTGAACTTCTGGACGAAATCTCGCAACAACCCGCCCTGCTTCTGGGCTTGCGGAAGTATTACACCAGCCCCGGGGCGATTCCCTTGAAGGGGCTGAAGAAGTTGGTGCGGCGCTGGCCGCCCACGGTAGTTTTCACGGGGATGGGCTCATCGCTTTTTGCGGCGTATCCGGCGCAGGCGTATCTTACCGAGCAAGGAATTCGCGCGCTGGTGTGGGAAACCGCGGAGCTGGTTCATCACCACTTGAAATTCCTCGGGCCGGACACTCTGCTGGTGGTGGTTTCACGCTCCGGCCAGACTGCGGAAGTGGTGCGCCTGCTGAAAAGCCTGCCGGAGCAAGCCCGCGTCCTTGCCGTGACCAATGTTGAGTCCAGCCCGCTCTCAAAATGCGCCAACCTGCTTCTGCCCATGATGGCCGGCCCGCAGGCGGGTGTCGCAACCAAGACTTACACGTGCTCCGTGGCAGTGCTGATGTACCTGGCCTTTGCGATTGCGGGCAAGCCTTCCGGCCCGCTGACCCAGGAATTGATGTGCGCGGTGGAAGCCCAGGAAAGAATCCTGGAACGGCGCGAGGAGCTGATGCCGCCCATCGTGGAATTTTTCAACCGGCCGCCCTACGTTGCGCTGATGTCTCGCGGCGCGGATTTGGCCACCGCCTACCAGGGCGCGCTGATGCTGAAGGAAGTGGCGCGACTGGCGGCGGAGCCCATCAGCGCGGCGCAATTCCGGCACGGCCCGATGGAAATCATCGACTCCAACCACCGCTATATTCTTTTTGCCCGCCAGGGAAAGACAGCTAAACTGCTCCTGAAACTGGCTGATGACATCCGGAAATCCGGAGGGAGAGTTCTGCTTTTTACTGACCTGCCCTTTGAGCACCCAATGAACGTGCGGGTGATTCGCCTGGAGCACATGCGCCTGGGATTGGGAACGCTGGTGGACAGCGTGTATATTCAATTGCTCGCATACGACGCAGCATTGCGCGCGGGACTTGACCCGGGGAAATTCAAGATTGCGGAAAACGTCACGCGGGAGGAATAAGGCACCCTTCGCTCACGGGATCTCCGGGGGAAAAGCGAAGGTATTGCTTCAGGCTTTCGATCACTCCGGCAGGCGCACTTCGACCCCATCCTGGCGAGGTAATTTCCGCCGGACTTAAATGCTGAAAAGCCTGCCTTGCCGGGATTGAGCACTCCCCGCTAGGCGACTTTGGCTGGAATCGGGAGACGAAGCCCTTAATTCCGCGAGCGCAGTTCCTGACAAGTGAGGCAATACCGTGCCCAGGGGATAGCCTTGAGGCGATTCGGGGAAATTTCGTCGCCACACGCTTCGCACACGCCGTACGTTCCACCGGCGCAACGCGCAAGCGCCTTATCAATTTCCTTCAACGTTTGACTGCGCAGGTTGGCAGTTACTACCGTGACATCCTGCTCCACGGTTCTGACGGCGAATTCCACCTCGTCAGAGGACTGTACCTTGGCAGACAGAGCTTCGGGCTCGCTCCGCGTTGAAGCCAAAATCTCATCGCGCTTCTTCAGCAATAGACTCTTGTAAGCCTTCTTTGCAACCTTTACCACTGTACGCATACCGTTCCTCTTTGATCCTTACGGCATACCCAATCTTGCAGGTTTGCCCTGCAATCGGATGATTCAGATGATACCAAGGTTGCACAATTTTTTGAAGTTTTTTGGCCGATTTGTATTCCCTTATTTTTCAATGGATTGTGGGCAGCCCTGGGCGTGATATAATGGCCGCGGCGTGTTTGTGCCACAAACGGATTTGTGGATGTCACCCTATGACCACACGAGAAGAAATGCTTGCCCGGGTTCAGAAGGCACTGGGCCGCAGCGATTCAGGGTCCGGTTTTACGCCCTTGCCTCCCCTTGACCTGTCCGGGGTTATCCCTGCCCTGGCCCCGGAGGATTACCAAGCCCGGTTCCAGGCTGAGCTGGAAAAGGTAGGGGGAGTTGTACACATAGTAACTACATCCAGTGAATTGGATGAGGTCCTGGGGAAGATCCTGGAGCAGGCGGAGTCCCCGGCCGTGGCGCTTTCGGGGAATCCACTGCTGAAGGAGTTGGGAATCGCAGGCCGGCTGGCCACCCTTGGCAAACAGGTCTCCTTTTGGGACGCAGAGGCTGGGGCGAATTTGCCACCTGCTTTTACCCAGGCCAGCTTTGCCGCCGCGGCCGGAATCACCGGAGTGGATTTTGCTCTGGCCGAGACCGGCACGCTGGTATTGACCAGCGCCACGGAACGGGTTCAAGTGGCGTCGCTTGCGCCGCCCATGCACATCGCTCTTTACCGGCGCGGCCAGCTTGCCGGATCGCTTGACGAAGTGCTTGCCCGGCTGCCCATTTCGACATCTCAAAACCGTCCCTCCCCCGGCCGCTCCGTGGTTTTCATCACCGGCACCAGCCGCACTGCAGACATCGAGCAAATTCTGGTTCAGGGAGTCCACGGCCCACGCGCAATTCATGCCATTTTGGTGGAAGACACCTGCCGGTAAAGCGCCAAAGCGCCGCAACGTAACTCCTTAAGGGTCTTCGCCACAGAGGGCACGTAGGCTCACAGTGAAGAGCCTCCCCGCACTCTCACTGGTAGGAGCCTTTTCTGAGGCGACAGAACGCGCCAAGCCTGTTAGAATGTGCGTGGCGCGTCAGGGCGCCGCCGTGTCCGCGGGAAGGACCGTGTCCCCCTGATGGAAAAGCATCGCATCCTGTTGGAATGAACTCTTTTCTGCCCGAGCGAGCGGACACCGGGCGCGGCTGGCGTGGAAACGCCGCCCGGAAAGGAGCTCATGGTGAACGAATCCCTCCCCACTCGCGCATTTCGCGAGCACACCGACCTGAATCAACTCAAACGCCAGGCCAAGGAACTTCTGGAGGCCTTTCGCGGCGCGGATGCTGCCGCCGTGACAGAGGTTAATACACATTTTCGCGGCGCTGATGCCAAGACATTTGCGCTTCACGACGCGCAACTGGTTCTGGCGCGCGCTTACGGCTTTGCGAGCTGGCCGAAGCTGAAGGCTTATGTGGATGGCGTCACCGCCCGGCAGCTTTTCGATGCCGTGCGCGCCGGAAACTTGCCGAAAGTCCAGGCGATGCTTCGCGCCCGTCCTGAGCTGGCGAACATGGAAATTCCGGAAGACGAGCGTCGCGCCATTCACTTTGCTGTAATGAATCGTTCTGCCGAAATCACGCGGCTGCTGATGCAGCACG
>JASIKV010000471.1 GCA_030049455.1 Terriglobia bacterium | reverse complement strand
ATTTTGGAACCATCACCATTCATTACCTTCCCGCCAAGCTCTGCCTGGAGTTGAAGTCGCTGAAGAGTTACATCGTGGCGTTTCGAAACCTTGGTATCTTCAATGAAAACGCCGCGAACCGCATTCTGGATGACGTCGCGCGCGCCTGCAAACCCAAGTGGGCGGTGGTAAGAGGAGAGTTCTCTGCCCGTGGCGGCATGCGGACTCTCGTCGAGGCGCGTTTCCCCCGAAGAAAATAGAGCACGATCAGAACGCGAAGTAGCCGTTGGGAGGGTTGGCCTGGTTGGGAACGGCCGTACCGGCGATTCCGACAAAAACCGGCCGCCCGAAGAAGAACGGCAAACCCAGATAGAATGCGTCGTTGGCGGGGCTGGTGGCGCTTGGCGCACCCAGATCGTTGAAGGCGGCGTACCCGGGGTTGTTTTCAAAGAGCGTGTCGGCGTTTGCGATGCTGAGTGAAAGATTCTCAGAAGTCACATTTGCACCACAGGGCAGTCCCGCAGAGGACGCAGTGTTGGCGGCGCAGATGGTGAGGCTGACCGGCAAAGTTGCGCCGGGGCAGTAGTAGGAATTGTCCGTGCAATTCGTGATGCCGAGCGTAGCAGCGTCAGAAACTGCGAGGGCGCTCAGGCGCGAGGCGACATAGCCGCCTGAAGGATAGGAAGCGCCGTTGAATATCACATTCGGGAAATGTCCATTGGTGTCCAGTGGGAAGACCGTGGCATTACCCAGGGAGTTGTTGGACTCCGTCCCCACGCCGAGAATCAGCGACCCTGCCGGGATTAAGCCGGTGCCTGCGGCAGTCGTGTAGGGAAGCGAAGGCGCGCCTGTCGAAGCGATCGCCGGGAGAGAAATCTCCACGCCATTGTTGTCCTTGGGCAAGAAGGCGATGGGGTTGGAAACCTGTTGGATCACGGGGACGGGAGCCTGCCGGCAAAAGTAGTTCGGGCAAACGTAGTAGGGATACCCCGGGAAGACCTGGCCCGCCGAGCAATTCAAGCCGCAATCCTGCACGGTGGTTCCACCGCCAAAATTGGAGATACCGATTCCGAGTATGCCGTTGGCGCCCAGCGTTTGCACGGAATCGAGATTGGCGCCCTCGGTCAAGGTCATACAATCGCCCGTTGGAACTGTGTAAGTCGTGTCGCCGATCACTTGCACAGGCACGGCGGAAGCGGTTTCTCCGGCGATGTCCACATCCGCAATCAAAACGGGTCCCCATGCATAGGACCCATCATTGAATTGAACGCACTCCTGCACTTGATCTCCGGCGGAATCCTCCACTATCCCAAGCGCCGTGGCAGGAACGATGGTGAGCGCGGAATCCAGCAGGCGCAAGCCCACAGAACCCGTGTCCACCAGGACGTTGGGAATGGCCTGGCACTGAATGGTGGCGGGCAGGCAGATGGTGATCGTGGTATAGAGGCCGTTGAAGCGCGTGGTGGCGGCGCTTCCGGTATTTCCATTGGGTCCGAAATTAACGTACAGGGGAGCGGTGTTGGTGGACGTCAGGGTCAGGGTGGTGGAGGCTGTGGGAGTGGCCAAGGTGGTATCCGTCGCCGTCACGGCCACGGTGATGGGATTGGGGAGCGCGGCAGGAGCAGTGTAGAGCCCCGAGGAGTTGATTGTCCCTAGCGTGGAGCTTCCACCCGCCACGCCGTTGACCGCCCAACTGACGGAGTTGTCCGTGGCTCCGTTGGCGGTAGCTGCAAACTGCACGGTGGTCCCAACCGGCGTGAAAGAGTTGGCGGGAGCGACGGCAAGCCCCGCGCCGGCGGGTAGAGCCGTGATGGTTACGATCGCCGCGCCGTAGGGATAGGTCTCCGTCAAACTGATCGCCTTGACGGTTACAGTGGCCGGAGTGGGCACGGCCGCAGGCGCCGTATACAGCCCCGTGGAACTGATGGTTCCCACCGTGGAATTACCGCCCTGAATGTCGTTGACGTCCCAGAAGATTGGGGCGGTGTAGGTGGAGACGACGGTGGCGGTGAATTGCACCGTCGCGCCCGCCTGCACCGTAGCCGAGACGGGCGAGAGATTCACCGCAGGCAGCGCGATGTCGTTCCCGGTGCGCGTGATGGTGCACGAGACCAAAAACATTCCGCAGCCCAGCACCGCCAGCAGGCCGGCCCGCGAGGCGAAGGAGCGATTCCTCAAGCTCATTGCGCCCCCTCGGCGGAAACGCGCATCAAACTCCCCCAAAGATATTTCCTGGACTTCCCGAATTCCAAGCCGCGCCGCCTTTCCTTAATCAACCTGCCCTCTTCAAATCCTGAATTGATAAGAGGTTTTACTCCACTTGGTGAGACTAAACAAAATAACACAGACTGCCTGAAGCCATCCAGTGCGGAGATGCTTTGACCGCCGTCCTGCCGTCACGCTAAAAACTCACCCCAGAGGTCACAGAGGCACACAGAGAAAGCCTTCTCTGTGCCCCTCCGTGGTTTCTGTGGTTCATCTTTATCTTTTGAATTTCACAAGCCTCAAGCCAAAAGGCACTGAACTATGATGCCTTGGCCGCAGCCGTGGTTGTAGTCGGAGTAATCGTAGGTGCAGGGGGTCCCAAGGCCCATAAGTGGGGTTGAGATACTCATGAGGCTTCGAGGCAAAAGCACGGGGCAGGCTTGCCTTCGGGAAGGGCCATCTTGAAATCCGAATTGGACGGCTCTATAATCCGAATTTGCCGGCCCTATAATCCGAATTTGCCGAAGCTTGAATCCGGTTTGGACGGAGGGGCCAGGGGAGGATGAACCGTGGCGGGATTGAAGCTTTTGCCGCGCTTTGCCGCCGAACCCGTCGCCAACGCGCTGAAGGATACGCCGGTGGTAATGGTCACAGGGCCGCGGCAATGCGGAAAGACAACTTTGGTTCGAGACCTTGTGCCGGGCCGGCGCGAATACCTCACTTTGGATGATCCAACCGTACGGGCGGCAGCGCAGAGCGATCCGCTAGGACTGGTGCGCCGTCTGAACCGAACAACCCTTGATGAGGTTCAGTGGGCGCCGGATTTGCTGCGAGCCATCAAGCTCTCGGTTGACCAGGATCGCCAGCCGGGCCGTTTTTTGTTGACGGGTTCAGCCAATATCCTGGCGTTGCCCAGGGTCTCGGAGAGCCTGGCGGGACGCATGGAAATCGTGGAGTTGCTCCCGCTGTCGCGATCTGAAATTCGGGGGCACCGGCCAGGATTCCTGCGGGCGGCGTTTGCCGGAAGAGTCGAACGAATCACGGAGGCGATGATCGGCCCGGATTTAATTGACGCCGTGCTGACGGGCGGCTATCCCGAGATGGTGCGGCGCAGCGATAATCCCAGGCGCCGCCAGACGTGGGCACGTGATTATGTAAGAGCGCTTGTCCAGCGTGACGTCCGCGAAATTGCGGAGGTGGAGAAACTCGCGCAAATTCCCCACCTGCTTCGGGTGCTGGCGCATTTCGCGGGCCAGCTTACCAATTTCGCCCAGGTCGGCGCACAAATCGGGTTCGACGACAAAACGACAAAGAAATACGTCGCCATTCTGGAGCATTTGTTCCTGGTTCGCCGCGTGGAACCGTGGTTTCAAAATCGCGCGAAACGATTGATTAAATCCCCCAAGCTGCATTTCGTGGATTCAGGTCTTCTCGCTTCACTGGTGGGCGCCACCCCTGAACGGGTGCTGAATGACCGCAATGCGCTCGGGGCGATTCTTGAAACCTACGTTTTCTCGGAATTGCTGAAACTAGCGTCCTGGTTTGACGGGAGCCTTTCCCTCTACCACTATCGCGACAAAGACCAGGACGAAGTTGATCTGGTTATGGAAAGTGACGACGGCTCATTGATCGGCATCGAAGTCAAAGCCGGAGCCACCGCGCATCCGGACGATTTTAGGGGACTGCGAAAGCTCGAGGCTGCGTGCGGCGATCGTTTCAAGCTGGGGCTGGTGCTGTACGACAGCAAGACGGCCGTGCCGTTCGGCGAGAAGCTCTGTGCGGCGCCCTTGTCCTGTCTCTGGTCGTAACCCTGAGCACAAGGGTTGTGGGATTGGAAGGGGAAACCTGGTTACCGCACGACCCAAGTCCGCCTCAAATTAACGTTTCAACAAATGTGCGGGGGCGTGAACCTTGGGTAGTTCATTCAATCAACCGCCCCCGCACGGGGGAGAAAACCTGTGCCGCGCTGTAGCGCCGGCGTCCCCACCGGCGTTTTGCATCTCACTCCAAGCCGCCGCGTCCGCAACGGCGATTTTTTCTTCGACCCCTCACGCGGGTGGGGACACCCGCGCTACAAACTAAAACGCCCAATAGCCGTTGGGGTACGTCAAGCCCTCCGAGATTCCAATGTAGATCGGGCGGCCGAAGAAGAACGGCAGGCCAAAGTCAAAGAAATCGGTAAGGGCAGTACACCCCGCTGACGCACCGCCCTCGCAACTTGACTCAGCGATGTTGTTGAACGCGGCATTCCCCGTGGCATTCAGCGTATCGTAATTGCCCAGCACCAAGGAGACATTTGTCTGGGTGCCATTGTCGCCCGTAAGAGTAAGCGGCATCATGTCGAACGGCGTCGCGGTGGTGGTTCCTGTCGCAAGTGGGCAATACCAGCCGATGTCGCTTCCGCTTACGATGCAATCGTTCATTGAAGCTCCGTTCGTCGAGGAACTACCGAGCGTGGTCTCGTCAAGGATGTAGAAAGCATTTGAACCGCTGTCTATAAACATCGAGGTTTCACTCGAGCAGTCAGTTTGATTGTCGACATCGTCGTAGGTAACTCCATTGTAGGTGACCGAAAGGAAGTCGCCGCCGCAGTCGAGCTCATAGACGGACTGGGTGGTGATGGCATTACCGGTTTCAGTACCGATTCCAAACGTCAGCGTACCGGTTAGTGGTGCGGAGCCAGTGGCCCCGACAGACGGCAGAGTGATGATCGAGCCGGTATTGTCCGTGGGGAAAGTGGAGACGGGGTTCCACGCCTGGTAATTCAGGGGAGTGGCTTCAACAACGTAATTAAGGGTGCCATCGTTGCTGGTGCTCGCCCCGGCGCTGGTATATTCCAAATACTGGCCTGTGGTGGTGTTGATATCTGTGCAGTAATTCTGAGCAAGTGCGCAGTCCTGCGGGAAGTTGCCGATTCCCAGGATTCCGTTGGAGCCCAGGCTGGCCACTGTTCCCGCATTCGGCCCGGCCCC
>JASIKV010000470.1 GCA_030049455.1 Terriglobia bacterium | reverse complement strand
TGAGCCTGCCGGCCTGGGGGGACGGGATTGCACAAGCCGTTTAGGCAAAACCTGCTCTTCAGGGCGAACCCGCTGCTTTTGTCAATGGGATTTTCCTGCCGGATCGGCGCGTACATCAAGAAATAAGACCGCAAAATCCCCGCATTGCCGGGCACTCAGCGTTTGTTCAGGAGCCGTTCGTAGGCTTGTTGATACCCTGCATTCCTGGGGTTCAGTTCATAGGCGGTGCGATATTCCTGCAACGCTCCCTGGGAGTCGCCCGTGCGCTCGAGAGCCATTCCCAGGCAGAAATGCGCCAAATCGTTGTTGGGGTTTAAGACCAGCGCCTGGCGTTCTTCTCCAATCGCGCTCTGCCAGTCACCGGAATTGCCCAGAGACAGGCCAAGTCTGACATGCGTGAGGTCGTCCTTGGGGTTTAAGCTGACCGTCGTTCGGAATTCCGAAATCGCCGCGTTCCAATCCTTGTTGTGCATCAGGGCCACGCCCAGATCCGCATGCGCCAGGGCGTTGTTTGGGTTCAGGCGAAGGGCCTCGTGCATTTCAACGATCTCCGCGTCATAGTCACCTTTGTTGCCAAGCGCCACGCCCACGTTGAGGTGCGCCGCATCGCTGCCTGGATTCAGGCGGATCGCCTCCCGCCCTTCGGTAATTGCTTCATCCCACTCCTTCTTGCCTCCCAGTGCGAAGCCCAGGTTCAAGTGGGCTACCCAGTCGTTGGGGTTCAGGCGCAGGGCCTCGCGTTGCTCGGCAATCTCCTGGTCAAAATCCCTCTTGTACCCGAGCGCCACGCCGAGTTGGGAGTGGGCGCGTTCATTGCTGGGGTTCAGGCGAATGGCTTCGCGTTCTTCGGCGATGGCTCCATCCCAATCCTGCTTGTAACTGAGCGCCACGCCGAGCTGGAAGTGAAGGTCGGAGTCCTGGGGGTTCAAATCGACCGCCTGTCGAAGCTCGGTGGCTGCGGCATCATTTTGCCCGGACTTCAAAAGCTCCGCCGCGCGTGCCACATGCTTGTGAACCTCATCCTGCCGCGCTTGAAGAGCCGGGTCGGTGTGCTCAGGCTTGATTACTTTGGCTTCTTTCAGCGCCTTGATCAGTTCGTCGTCATCGCTGACCAATCGAACTTCCTTCAGAAAATCATCGGTGGGATCGAAATCGATGCCGCGGTCCTCTGCCAGAATGGCAATTCGATGGGTGGGAACCTGAGCAAGGAGCAGGGAAAAAATCTGGATTTGGGTCAGCGGCGCGGAGGCGGACGAAGAGGGTGTTTGCGGCTGCTTCGCCGCGCGCACTGCGGCCAGGAACGCATCATTGGCCCCGGCGCCCTTGAGGCTCTGGAGAAACTCCTCCGTGGGGACAAAGTCGATCCCCCGCTCACTGATGGCCTTGGCGCCGGTTTCATCCCCCAGGCCGGCGCGGACCATGCCCTGTACCTGATCTTGCGTAAAGGGTTTCGGCTGGGCGCCGGCGCGGAGAGCGCCAGGCATAATGACGGCGAGCGCGGCAATACATAGGGTGAGCCGGGTGCGCAAGGGTTGCTCCGGGAAGATGATTTTCAACCACTCGATGCGCGGCATTCTACCACGTTCGTCCATCCACGGCTCTTGATGGAGCTGGAATTAAACGGCAAGGGAATTTTCAGGATATTACACGCGAGGCGGTGAAACAAAGACGCGCATGCCGCGCTCAAGAAGCACCTGAAGGTCCAGGGCCAACTCCTGTGATTGTTCTGCGGAAAGGCAGACCAGCAGGGTGCGAAACGCAATCAAGGTTTCTTTGGCAATCAGGTCGAAATCGTGGAACTCGTAATCCAGGCGCTCCCATAATTCATCCGAAGAGTCAAAGGTAAGTGCGCCTTCATTGCACACCCGCTTGAACTCCTTGCTCAGGCTGGCGCAGGAGCGAATCAATAACCGCAGGCGGAGTATGAAGCGAGGCTTTGAGCCAAACACGATCTGGTCCAGAAACTCGTAAAGCCCCAAGTGGTCCCTCACGGCGCGCGACTTGAAGTGCCCTGCCGCCACCCGCCGCACTGGGACCACGACGTTGGCGGAAGGCACGAACTTGCTGAGTATATTGAGCAGCCCAACCACCAATTCACGCAGGCGCTCCCATTCGCCGCGCGCCAGGCGCAGGGCATTCCACGCCATTTCATGCCGGGCCGCGTCACGCTCGCCGAAAGCGTCGTTCAGAGTGATGCCCAGGATGGTCGTATGCGTTTCAATGGCATGGGCAAAAGGCTGATAGATGGCATCCAGTTCTTCGCGTAAGGGCGCCGCGCTATTGCGGGACGCCTTATCCATGCTTCCCATTCGGAGAATACGGCGCAATAGCCCCGCCACGGCCGCAAGGACCAGACCGCCAATGAACCACTGCATTTCCTTACTATAGGGGACTGCCATGGCTACTTCAAGATGGAAGTTGGACGCGCAAAGTGTACGAACGTATGGTGAATCGCCCTCCGAGGTGCTATTGACAAGGTTTCAGCTTTCGAAGGGGGTGTTCCAATGACCGATCGGAAGCTCGCTTGGACTCGGGCCAGCCTGATGCCACAAGCCGGGTGCCGCTGGTTTCCTTGACACTATTTTCGCGCGCCACCTATAATTGCGATCTTGTCCTTGCTTCAAAACTTTCCGCAGACTGTGGGTAATCTACGTGTCCGAAAATGAACTTTCCGATTTGATTCAGCAGCGCCGGAAGAAACTCCAGCAAATTGTCGACCAGGGGCGCGAGGCATATCCCCGCAAATTTGACGCGACGGCGACTGTGGCGCAAGTCATCGCGGATTACTCCGGGCTTTCGGCAGATGAACTGACTGCAAAAAAAATCTCCGTGCGCGTGGCGGGGCGGGTCATGACGGTTCGTCCGCATGGCAAGGCAGGCTTTGCGCATCTGGCGGGTGGCGGGAAGCGGCTGCAGATTTACGTTCGCCTGGACGCCGTGGGCGAGCGCGATTTCGAGCTTTACAAGCTGCTCGATCTCGGCGACCTGATCGGCGTTGAAGGGTATCTGTTCCGCACGCGGACCGGCGAACTCACCATTCATGCCGAACGCCTCGAATTTCTCGCCAAGGCGGTTCTGCCGCTGCCGGAGAAATGGCACGGCCTGACCGATGTGGAAATTCGCTATCGCCAGCGCTACCTCGACCTGATGGTGAACGACGAAGTCCGGACGATTTTCGAGCGGCGCGGCAAGCTGGTGCGCGCTGTTCGAAATTTTCTGGAGTCTGAGGGCTTTCTGGAAGTGGAAACGCCCATGATGCAGCCGCTGGCGGGCGGAGCGATGGCTCGGCCCTTCATCACGCATCACAATGCGCTGGATATCGACCTGTATCTGCGCATCGCGCCGGAGCTTTACCTGAAGCGCCTGATTGTGGGCGGGCTGGATCGCGTGTATGAGATTAATCGCAACTTCCGCAACGAGGGAATTTCCACCCAGCACAATCCGGAATTCACCATGCTGGAGTTCTACCAGGCCTACGCGGACTACCAGGACCTGATCGTGCTGACGGAGCGCCTGTTGCGCAAAGTCGCCGAAGAAGTTCTGGGAACTGTGGAGTTTGATTTCGGCGAGCACCACATCTCGTTCGCCAGGTTTGAGCGAATGACCATGAAGCAGGCCGTGCTGCGCTACTGGCCCTCTGACCTTGAACGCCTGACGGAGGCTCAACTGGACGATGCGCAGGCCCTCGCCGACCGCATTTCCGGGCTGAATCCCTGGCTGACCCAGCGCGGCGCGGCGCCCATCAACCCGCAAGCGGTGAACGACAAGCGGTCGGGGGAGCTTCTCGCACTATTTTTCGAACTGGTGGCGGAGGAACACCTGATTCAGCCCACTTTCATCACCGATTACCCGCTGGAGGTTTCGCCCCTTTCCAAGCAGAAGCCCGATAACCCCAACTTTGTTGAGAGGTTTGAGCTCTACATTGGGGGGATGGAAATCGCCAACGCCTTCAGCGAGCTGAACGACCCGGAGGAACAGCGCAACCGCTTCCAATACCAGCAGAACCTGCGCGAGAAGGGCGACCTGACGGCGCACGCCATCGATGAAGACTACATCCGCGCCCTGAGCTACGGCATGCCGCCGACGGGTGGAGAGGGGATCGGCATCGACCGCCTGACGATGCTCTTGACGAACTCGCGCTCGATCCGCGACGTTATTCTCTTTCCGCTGCTGCGGCCTGAAAAGCAGCGCGGGCAGTGATTTGATCTGGCGCTGATTGTCAAAGTGCCTTGTGGGCTGCGGTAGGCGAATCCGGGCAGAGGGCTTTAATTGCGGCCGGCATGTCGGGATAAAGGCCGATCATTCTGTTCAGGCGGGTGATTTCGAAAATCTGGTTGACCTTCCCGCCGGCGCTTACGATCACCAGTTTTCCACCGGCTTTTGAAATCATGCTGGCGCAACTGGCCACCAAGCCCACTCCTGCGCTGTCGATGAAAGTCAATCCGCGCAGATCGAAGACCATCTTGCGAACTCCACCCTCGATGCGCTGCTTGATGTCGTGCTCGACTTCCTTCAGCCGGCTTCCCAGGTTGAGTTGACCCGTCAGAGTTGCCACCGTCACGTCGGCTTCCGCCTGGTGAAGTTCGTATTGAACAGCCATCTGTGACCATCTCCCCCGTTGGGTCTGCCGTCCGCCTTTGGGCGGCAAATGACCCCGGAACGGAATCTTAGGGATGGCGCGGGAAACTGTCAACTGGCCTGGCGCGAAATGCCGCAAAGCCTCCCTTTTTGACCAGACTTCTGGCCCTGTGATTGGCTTCCGGGCCCGCATTCGGTGATAATGAGGGCCGGCATGAAATTCGAACTATTCATGGCGCTCCGCTATCTGCGGGCGAAGCGGCGGCAGGCGGCGATTTCGATCATCACGGTGATCTCAGTTCTGGGCGTGATGGCCGGAGTGTGCGCGCTGGTGATTGCGCTCGCGATCAGCACGGGCTTCAGCGAGGAGTTGGAGAGCCACCTGCTCGGCGCCATGGCCAACATCAACCTGCTGCGCACGCAGAACGACGGCATCCGCAACTATGATGAGCTTTCCGGCCGTCTGGCACACCTGCCGCACGTGGTGGCCTGCGCGCCTTCGCTTTATGGCGAGCTTTTGATTCAGCACGGCTCCCGTGCGCAGGGAATTTACCTGAAGGGCATCGAGCCTGACAAGGAAGTGAAAGTGGCGACGGTGCTCAGCCGCATGACAGAGGGCTCGCTGGCGGGGCTGGCAGAAACCTTCCCGGACGCCGACCCGATCATCATTGGCAGAGATTTGGCCAAGGCCCTGGGCGTCTACATGGGCGACACCGTCCTGGTCACGAGCCCGCAAGGGTACCTGACACCGCTGGAAGTCGTGCCCAAATTCCGCCATTTCCGCGTGGTGGGGGTCTTCTATTCGGGATTTTACGATTTTGACGCCTCGTGGGCTTTCACGAGTCTTCCCGTCGCGCAGCGCCTGCTGGATTTGGCGGACGTTGCATCGGTCATCGAGTTTAAAATCGACGACATCTATGCCGCCCCCCAGATTGCAGAGGAGATAAAAGCCGCGGCAGGGAAGGGATTCGACGCCACCACCTGGATCGAGCAGAACCACTCACTCTTCAGCGCCATGCGCCTGGAGCGGCTGGTGACGATTCTGACCATCGGACTCATCATGGTGGTGGCGGCGCTGAACATTTTCATCGCGCTTATCATGATGGTGATGGAAAAGAATCGCGACATTGCCGTGCTGATGTCCATGGGTGCGCGCCAGCGGCAGATTTGGGCCGTCTTCACACTGCACGGAGTGGCCATCGGGGGCCTGGGAACAGCCCTGGGCCTGGCGCTGGGCTATTGGGTCTCCTGGATGGGGAATACTTACAAATTATTTCCGCTGCAGGCCGATGTGTACGCTCTCTCCTGGGTGCCCTTCCACGCGCACCCGCTGGATGGAGTCT
>JASIKV010000469.1 GCA_030049455.1 Terriglobia bacterium | reverse complement strand
GAAAACCTGCTGCTCACCGCCCGCTCCGCCTGCCGACTCGATAATTCGCAGCTCCGCGGGCGTGCGCACGAAGAATTTGCCCTCAATCCCAGCCAGCTCAAGCGGCAAGACCCCGTTGCGCGGGCGGGCTGCCCAAAAATAAGCGCGGCGCAGGAACGAGCGCAATCCAAGCCATCGCGCAAGAATGATGGGACCGGTCCTATAGGTGGCTCGCTTGAGAATATTCATTGTGCTCCGCGCCCCGCTGCTGCTCGCGCAGCGAAGGATATCCACATTATCCCATGGGTTTCGGCGGTCGTGTAGGGCATGGGTGGTTTGATATGCCTGCGGCGGCGGATTTAGGATGGACGGGCGCCGTTCTACAAATCAAGCGGTGCCTCGAGCCAGCTCCAGAAGTCTCGGCTCAAGGTCATCCACGATTTTCTTCCAGGCATATTTTTGTTCAATCAGCGCGCGCGCGCGGGCTCCAATTTCGGCACGGCGCTTTGGGTCTCGCAGCAGATCGACTATTCGCTTCGCAAAGTCGAGGGGGGCGTCGGCCACCAGTAGGTGCTCACCGTCTTGCGCCTCGATGCCCTGACAGCCAATCGTGGTGGAAACGACGGGCACGCCGCAGGCCATCGCCTCCAGGACCTTCAGCTTTGTCCCTTCGCCGTAGCGATAAGGCGCAACAGAGACGGCGGCACGGCAATAGTAGGGCCGAATATCTTCGACCGTCCCAGTCACATGAACACCGGGAGTTTCGCCCAACTGCCGCACCTCCGGAGGCGGGTTGCTCCCCACAATCGAGAATTGTGTTTCGGGAACCGCTTTCCGCACTTCCGGGAAGATTTCGCGCACAAACCAAACGGCGGCTTCGCAATTCCGATAGACACTGAAGCCCGCGCAAAGGACCAGCGCCGGCTCACTGGCGGGCGTAGCGGGGGTGAAAAACTCCGTATCGACACCGTTGGGCACCACCCAAAGCTGCACTCGCGATGGCAGGAAGGTCCGCGCAAAAGCGGCCTCGCGCTCCGACGCTGACATCAATGCGGCGATCCGCGAGCTGACAGACTTCTGAAATCTGCCCATTTTGGCGAGATTCAGAAGAGCGAAGGCGCGCTTCCCGCTTCCCCCTTCGCGCAGGTATTGCCGCCACAACAGGCCTTCCGATTCGTGCTCATCCAGAACCACGGGCGTGCGGCGCGCCAAGTCCACGGGAAGGAGGTTCGCCATGAACGCGAAGTTCGCGAAGATCAAATCAAACCGTTGCGCATTCAGAATCTCGCGGATGATCTGCGGAACCTCCCGCCCGCTGAATTTTGCCGCGGTGTAAGGGAGCGGAGAGAAAACGGAGGCCAGGGCGGAACGCGCCGGATTGGTGCGCCGGGCGCTTGCAGGAGGACGATAGGTGTGAACCTCGCGGCAAAGCCTCTTGATCGGATGCTCCTCGCCCAGCGGCGGACCATCGTAACCCGCGACGAACACCAGCTCATGCCCGCGCCGTGCCAGCTCCCGCATCAAATTGTAAATGCGAACCATGTTGCCGCCATAAAGCGGCCACGACAGGTGTGGCGATAAGGCAAGAATCCGCATGGGTATTCGGTCGAAGGGCGCCCACAATTAGAAAATGCCATAGCGCACCAGGCACCACAGCGCGCGAACGCCATCCTTCCATGAGATCTTCTTCCCTTCCGCGTAGGTTCGCCCGGAATAGGAGATGGGCGACTCGTACACGCGCCATCCGCCGCGCGCCACCTTGATGGTAATCTCCTGCTCAAATCCGAAGCGATCCTCGCGCAAGTCGATTTTCTCCAACACCTCGCGGCGAAAGACTTTGTATCCCGTCCATACGTCGGAAAGGTTCATATTGGTAATCATGTCGGAAAGCGTGGTCAGGAATCTATTGCCGACATAATGCCAGAAGAGCAGCACCCGGTGCGGCCCCCCGAGGAATCGTGATCCGTAGACGACATCCGCCCGGCCGGTTTCTATGGGCACCAGCAGTTGCGCGTATTCAGCGGGATCGTATTCCAGGTCGGCATCCTGAATGATTATTGCCTCGCCGCGCGCCTCGCGAAATCCGCGACGCAATGCCGCGCCCTTTCCGCGATTGCGGTCTTGATAGAAAACGCGAATGTTGTCCGCGCGAAGCTCGCGTCCGCTGGAGGCAATCTTTGCCACACCGGGCGTACGTCCCGCGCAATCCTCGATCATTCTCAGCAAATCGCGCGTCCCGTCCGTAGAACAGTCATCCACAATCACAATTTCCTTGTCGAGATCGACGGCCTGCACGCGGAAAAGAATCTCCGCGATCGTCGCCGCCTCATTAAAAACGGGGATCACCACCGAAATGCGCGGCCGCTGGTCTGTCATCGTGCGTTCCTTAGAGCCTGCGGATGATCTTGTCGCTCCACAAATTCCCCCACCACGCGTTGAATCGCTGCGACAAACGATTTGACGGAAAATAAATTCACTCCGCGCCGTAGTCCTTCGAGCAGCTCCGCCTGCCTGGTTTCATTGCCCAGGGCAGCGTGAATCTTCTCAACCGCTTCGGCTTCATCTCGAAAAGTGAGGGCAGGATCGCTGACAATTTCCTTTTGACCGCCCTCATCCGGGACGAAAACCAGGCAGCCCGCCCGCACCATTTCCGCCACGGCAATTCCGAAGGGCTCGTTCGGCCGGGCGTGAATGCCGAAACGGTGCCCGGTCAGCATCTTGATTTTCTTTTCGCCCTGAACCCAGCCTTCCAGATGCACCCACTCTCGAAAACGCTCCGCTAATCCGCGCACTTTTCGCGCGTAATCGGAGCTATCGATGCCGCCCAGAATGTGCAGGTGAACATCGTGGCCGCGCTCGCGCACCTTCTGAAGAATTGTGATAATCGAATGCACACATTTCTCCGGCGCCACGCGGCCCAGACAAACGAAACCATAGTCGCGCTCGGCGAATGGAACCGCGGGAAACTCAATCGCCACCGGCGGATAGACCACTTGCGAGGGAATTCCATATTTCTCCAGCAAACGTTTTGCACTCCAATAAGAATTTGCCAGAGTCAAATTCTGCTTCCATGCTTCGGAATGCTGCCGCGCCACGCCGTCGCACAACCCCAAATATACGTCGCGCAACAGGGTTCTTCCGTAGAACCAGTTTTTCCAGGTTCGGAACGAAGGATTCAGGTCAAGCCGCCAATCTTCCACAAATGAAAAATCGGCAATCATCTGGATTCCGGGCTTGCCGAAATCCATGGGGCCGTACGCGCTGATCATGAGGTCGAATTCCGGGGCCGCTCGGCGGACATATCGCAGAAGAAAGCGGCCTTTCAGCCCCGCGAATTTATTCGTCCCGCGCAAACCGGCCGGAAATTCGACGCGCCGGTGCGTGAAATCGCCCGCTCGGAAGCCTGTTCCGTAATAGGCATTCAACCGCTCAAGGTCAACTTCCCCTGCGGAAATCAGCGTCACATCATAGTCTACCTTCAAAGCCTCAATCGTCCACAAGGCCGGCGACTCCGAGCCGCCAAAGCCGAGTTGGGGGTGTACGATTGCAACTTTCACTTTGGGCTTCAATCTTTGACCGCCCCTCCCGGGCGAATTGCACCACACTCAGCCGCTCGCGGGTTCCAGCTTCATTGTGCGCGTTTCAAGCCTAGACTTACCTCCAACCCGATCACGTTTTGGGCGGGATGTCTCATTCTTGCCGCCGGTATCAGGAGAGATCCTCAGCAAGTTCTTCTATTTGTCATCGCCTTGCACGCCGGACGCGGCTTTTTGCTCGTCGTGGCGCCGCCACTTACCTTCGCGACCGCGATAAGCATCGAAAAAGCCTTCTCGAATTGCACGCGCCGCGGCCCGC
>JASIKV010000468.1 GCA_030049455.1 Terriglobia bacterium | reverse complement strand
CTCGGCGGATGGTTGCGGCCTTTCGCGAGTTATTCAGCACTGGATTTTCTAAATTTCGCCCCCATTGCCGGCTTTCTGGGGGCAGGGGTCTTTATTCTCTGGCTGGGCCTGAAGAGTTCGGTAACGCTCGAACGCTACTTCTTCATTCTTCTCGCCGCCGGATGCGTCGTGCTGGCGGGCGTGGTGGCATTTCCACCCATCCTGAGCGCGATCCAGGGGGTTTTCTGGTTCAGCGTAAAGGTGCTGGTGTTCCTCTACGCTTTCATATGGTATCGCGCTACGTTTCCGCGCTACCGCTACGATCAGTTGATGAATATCGGGTGGCGGGTGATGATTCCACTCGCCCTGGCGAATTTGATTGTGACCGCAGTGCTGCGGTATTTCTGGCTGGCCCACCACGGGGCAAACGCTGTGGCGGCGCTGGGCAGGTGACAAAGCACGGCCATCCCGGCCGTGCCACAAGAGGGGCAGGTGACAATGGACTGGAAGGACTTTCTCAAGAAAATTCTCCTGTTTGACCTTTTCAGGGGGCTGTGGCTGACGTTTTCCTACCAGCGGCCGGATGCGACTTATACGGAACAGTATCCGCTGGAGCGGCCGCCCGTCGCCGAGCGCTATCGCGGCGCGCCGCGCCTGAACAATCACCCCGAATCGGGTGAGACGCTGTGCATCGCCTGCAACCTGTGCTCGATTGCCTGCCCGGAGAATCTGATTGTGGTGGGCTGGGCGCGCACGGAAGATCGCAAGAAGCGCCTGACCACGTTCACCTACGATTTATCGCGCTGCATGTTCTGCGGATTGTGCGAAGACGCCTGCCCGGTGGATGCGCTGGAGCTGACGCAGGACTTCGAGATCGCCAACTATTCGCGCGAAGGAATGATTTGGGACCGGCAAGCCTTGGAAGAAGGACCGCAGCCGGCGAGGTATACGAGATAAGAAGGAAGTGTGAAGGATGAAGTATGAAGGATGAAATAACCCAAGTCCGGGGCGGCGAGGTCGCGCTCTTGCTTCACCCTTCATACTTCATCCTTCAGACTTCGCTGTTCGCGCTCCACACTTCAAATTGAAGGCGAGGATGGCAGAACTAACCACATTCATTATTCTCGGCCTGTTCGCTCTCGTGGCGGCGATTATGGTCATCACCCGCCGCAACGCCGTGCATAGCGCGATTTGGCTGATGATCACGCTTTTTGCCGTGGGCGGGATTTTCCTGATGCAGCACGCCGAATTCCTTTTCGCCGTGCAGGTCATTCTGTACGTCGGCGGAATCACCGTCCTGTTCCTGTTCGTCGTCATGCTGGTGGATATTGATGTGCAATTGAAGCAGGCACGCTTCGCCCGGCAATGGCATCTGGCGCTGGTAACGGCATTCCTGGTGGTGGCGCAACTCGGCTACGCGCTCTACAACCACGGCTCGGGGCTGAATCTGCCGTCGCGGCCCATGGTTCCAGCGCCGGCTCAGAATACCCAGGCGGTGGGCATGGCGCTTTATCAGAATTACATGTTGCCGGTGGAGATCGCTTCGATCCTGTTGCTGGTGGCCATGGTCGGCGCAGTGATTATGGCCAAGAGGAAGCTGGAATGATTCCCACGGAATACTACATCTACCTTGCGGGCGCGCTCTTCACCATCGGAGTTATCGGTGTGCTCACCCGGCGCAACGTGCTGATCATCCTGATGTCGATTGAGCTGATCCTGAACGCCGTCAACATCAACCTGGTCGCACTGTCGCATTACTTCAAATCCGTCGATGGCCAGGTGTTTGCCATTTTCGTGATTACCGATGCCGCTGCAGAAGCAGCAGTGGGTCTCGGCCTGATCATCGCGCTTTTCCGCAACAAAGAAACGGTGAACGCGGACGAGATCGATCTGTTGAAGTGGTGAGTTAAAAGGTTAAAGGGTAAAGGCTAAAGGGTAAAAGCCAGCGCTGGACTTGGTCTTGGGGCTGAATATGGAAAAGAGGCAGCCCAGCAATAAGAAGCCCAGAGAAATAATCCGACGCTCCTTTGATTATTCGCTTCGGGCGGTCAAGCTCTATCAGTTCCTGCAAGACCGGAAACCTGGGGTGGGATGGATTTTGGGAAAGCAGTATTTGCGTGCGGCCACGTCAGTTGGGGCGAACATCGAGGAAGCACAGGCCGCTGAAACCAAGTCAGACTTTATCCACAAGTACGGCATAGCCCAAAAGGAAGCAAGAGAGAGCCATTATTGGCTTCGATTACTTGCAGAGTCCGAAATTGTAAGTAGGCAAAGGCTAACGCCCCTCATGCGGGAAACTGAAGAACTATATGCCATCATTACCGCGATAATAAGGAGCGCCAAGAATCAAAGTGGCAAGAGGTAGAGCAATCGGTATTTAGAGATGGATCTGCAAGGTGTTGCAGGAATTCGCCGAGCGGAATTTGAGGGATTCAAGCCAATATCGGAATTGATGAAGTCTGGATGTTGCGAAGTCCCAAAGGAGCCCGGAGTTTACATCGTGTTAAGGGAGAACAGTGAACCCCCACGATTTCTTGATCGCAGCACGGGGGGTCACTATAAGGGTATAGATCCGACGGTCGAAAAACACGTTTTAGAGGAGAAATGGGAAGGGGTTCCGCGCGCAATCGTTCTCTACATCGGTAAAGCCGGACCTGGGAAAACGGCGAACTTGATGAATCGCCTGAGGAAATTTGTACGCTTCGGCCAAGGGAAACCGGTAGCTCATCGGGGCGGGCGATACATCTGGCAGATGTGCGATTCGGGTGACCTGCTAGTTTGTTGGAAGTCAACACGCAGATGTGACCCAAGGGAAATGGAGAAGACGCTCATTTGTGAGTTTGAAGGAGTTTACGGACATCTCCCGTTTGCCAACCTTGTCCATTGAGCTTGACCTCATAGTGGATGTAGGTAGGTCGCTCAAAAGCTCGTAGGACGATTAAAGCCGAAGGAGGATAGAAGCAGGATAAAGCTGAGGAAATACGGCAATCACTCTTTACCCTTTAGCCTTTACCCTTTAACCTTTCGACGTGCCCATGCTCGATTACATTTGGTTAATTCCTGTTTTCCCGGTGGCCGGAGCAGCAATCCAGCTCTTGTTCGGCCGCCGTCTGTCCAAACCGGCTGTGAATTTTGTTTCGGTTGGATTGCCCGGGCTGTCGTTCGTCTGGGCGGTGGGATGCTTTTTCCAGTTTCTTAGCCTTCCGGAATCGTATCATCATATCTTTCTGCGGCCCTTATATACCTGGCTTCCCGCCGGAGCATTTCATCTTTCCAACGGGTCACTCGGCAATCTCAGTGTCGGCGTGGGCATGCAGCTCGATCCACTCTCCTGCGTCATGATGCTTGTGGTCACAGGTGTGGGATTCCTCATTCACGTTTATTCCACCGGATACATGGCGCACGAGGGCGGATACTACCGCTTCTTCGGCTATCTGAATCTTTTCATGTTCTCCATGCTGGTCCTGGTGCTGGCGGACAATTACCTGATGATGTTCGTGGGCTGGGAAGGCGTGGGGCTGTGCTCTTATCTGCTGATTGGATTTTATTTCCAGCGCAAGTCGGCTTCCGACGCGGGCAAAAAGGCGTTCATCGTGAACCGCATCGGTGACGCCGGTTTTCTGCTGGCCGTGATGCTGATGACCGTGACGTTCGGCTCGCTCGATTTCGTGCGCATCACCGACCTGGCGCGCGATCCGCATTTTCATGTGGCGGACGGAGTCATCACCGCCATCTGCCTGTTGCTGTTCGTGGGCGCGACGGGAAAATCCGCGCAGATTCCGCTTTACGTCTGGCTGCCGGATGCGATGGAAGGCCCCACTCCCGTCAGCGCCCTGATCCACGCCGCGACCATGGTGACCGCGGGCGTCTACATGGTGGCGCGCTCGAATGCCCTTTACGCGCTGTCTCCGCGCGCGTTGGCGTGGGTGGCGGCGATTGGCGCGTCCACGGCGATTTGGGCGGCGCTCATCGGCCTCGTCCAAAACGACATCAAGCGCGTGCTGGCGTATTCGACGGTCAGCCAGTTGGGTTATATGTTTCTGGCGTGCGGCGTGGGAGCCTTCGGTGCGGGCGTCTTCCACCTGATGACCCACGCGTTTTTCAAGGCGCTTCTGTTCCTCGCCTCCGGCAGCGTCATCCACGCGCTTTCCGGCGAGCAGGACATG
>JASIKV010000467.1 GCA_030049455.1 Terriglobia bacterium | reverse complement strand
TCGGCGATTTCACCCGATCCATCCGTACTGCAATTATCCACCAGAACGTATTCCCAATTTTCATAACTTTGACGCACCACGCTATCGACACATTCGCCGAGGTAGTTGCGAGTGTTGTAAATCGGGGTGACCACGCTAACTAAGGGCGCGGATTCCAAGATATTCCCTCACCTGCCGGATCGGCGACCCGCCCGGGCAATCTTTGCCAGAGCGTCGTACTGAACCGCGAATGCGGGGAGAACTTGCTTTGGGTACAAGCCAATCCGGTCCATAACTGAATCCCTGCGGGACTCAAGACGGTCGATGGCGTTGATTACATCCTCGGCCGTAAAGTCCCGAAGTTGAAAAAGGTATTCCGTTTGCCCCAGATCCTCCATCACCCAGTCCACCTTCGGGTCGAAGGAAATCGCCACGGCAGGCGTCTTTGTCATGAAACCCAGAATGGTGCTGTGCAGCCTGCTGGCGACGAGGAGGTCAACATCCTGAAGCAGTGCCACAAGGTCCTGCCACGTTACGATGGCTGGAACATGCAATTGTCGCGCAGCCCTCTCTTTCGATTGATCGTCCAGGCGCTCCAGAATCTCAGGTATCACATGATCGTCGTCGCCCAGGGCCGAGCAGACCATGACCACGAAATAGTCACGACGCAGGAATTCCGAAGTGATGCGAGCCATTTGCTGCAAGTACCGGTTGTGAAGCGGCGCATCCTCATAGACGCAGCTTCCCGGCTTTCCATATGCTAAAGAGCTGATGGCAACCACCTGGCGGCCCTGCGCCATTGACCGGATTCCCGCCGGCGCCGGCAATTCTGAGGGCAGCAGGCTGAAGGCCATATCGGGCACAATGACATCGCTGCCGGCTTTTTGCCACAACCTGGAGGCGATCACCCTGCTGTGCTTGTCCCGGTACGAGCGGTACTTCGCCATATGCAAGGCGATGGACAAAAACACCCGGCACAGTCTCGAATTCACCCTGCACGCGCCGACGCTTGCGAAGGCAAGAGGTACGCGCGCCATCCGCGCAAGCACTGCCCATTTGAAAAGGACGAACGGGTGTGCCCACGGCCCGCCCCACTCCTCGTCCAATTGTCCGCCCCCTGCTACGATCAGCACGTCCTGAGTACGGATGAACCGATAGGCCTGGACCCAATGTCGTAACTCACCCCCGATTCGCCTGGCGGCGGCACGCATTCTCTTGAGACACCACCAGAGCGGTGTGACTTTTTTGAGCAACGGCCTCAACCAATTCCCGCGCGAGGTCTCCTCATTAGCTGGCTGCGGTTGAGCGCTTCCACCCGTCCCGGGCTGGTCCGTCACCTTCCCGCTGCTCATTCCGTAGAAGTGCCGGCCGGGTCCGCACAAAGGGAAGGAGTTCGCAGCGTGCCGGTCCACGTAGTTATCACAATTCAAACAAACGCCTGTGAACTGGGCGTCGGGAAGCCGCAGGCGAAGGTTCGTAATTATGGCATCCTGTATCGCCGCATCTCCGAGGTTGTGCCCGGAATAAGGTGTTAGCAAGGCAATGCGCGGGCCCGCCTTCGAAGATTCCTGCACACCCTCATGAGCGGGAAGATCACCAGGCCCCGGCAATTCACCGATAGCCAGGCGGCCACCGGCACCGTCCTCTGCTCTCAACCTGTTCACCCTGCTGTCCATATTCGTCAATCAGAACAATTGACTACAAACCTGCGGACACTGGCGCCCACCTCATCCGTCATCTTCAAGCATGAGGGGTTCCTTGCACAACGGCAGGCACCGCGCCGCGAGGTTCGCTCAATAACCTGAGGATATTTTCCCGCAATCCTTCCCCGCCTGCAATGAGACCGGAAACTAAAGTTGTTTTGCGATTGAAGGTCAGGGGTGTACCCTCCAGGCTTCGCACAAATCCTCCCGCAGACTCCACAAGCGCGACGCCGGCAGCAAAATCCCATTCATTCTTTGGCGAAAGGGTCCACGTGGCATCGGCTTTTCCCGCGGCCACTAGAGCCAGCTTATAGGCGATTGACCCGGCAGGGCGAACAACCAAAGGCCCGCTTTGAAAAACATCCCACTCGCCTCGTTTGACTTCGCTGCGGCTGGCGAGCACGAGGGCATGGGCGAGATTGGTTCTGTCGCTCACCCTTACCGGCTGCGCGTTGCAAGTGGCTCCTGTTTCGATTGAACCGAGAAACATCTCTCCCGAGAGGGGATTGTAAACGCCTCCTGCCACCGCACGCCCGTGCTCAACCCATCCAATGGAAATGCACCATTCGGGGATTCCCGCCAGAAATTCCAGAGTCCCATCGATGGGATCGACAATCCATACGTGGGATTTCTTCAGACGCTCAAAGTCATCCGCGCTTTCTTCCGAAAGCCAGCCCTCACCATCCCGAACCAGCATCCCGCGAAGCAGACGATTGACGGCCCGGTCAGCTTCCGTGACGGGACCACGCCCGCCGCTTTTCTGCGATGCGGCAACTGTTCCGCGAACAAAAGACAAGGCGATTTCGCCGGCAGCTTTAAGCGCTTCGCGTATTCTGGGGAGAATCGGTTGTGCGGTGGGCTTTCCCATTGACCGTGAGAGTCCTTTCACGTCCATAACATGCGAGCGCCGCAAACTATCAGAGTCAGGTACAGGACCAAACGGAGTGACTGACCCGGAAGCACCCTGCTGAGCTTCACCCCCAAATATGATCCTGGAATGGAACCGATCAGCAGGGGAAGCACCAGGGACATATCCACCATACCCAGGCGCCAGTCCAGCAAGCTGGCGAATCCGGTAAGGGCAACGGCATGGGTAATATCCGACGCGACCAGCACCACAGGAGAACATTGCACAAATGTCAGCAATAACGCCATGATGACGCTGCCCGACCCTACCGAACTTACACCGACCAGAAACCCGGCTACCAACCCAATGGCGACAATCGCGGGAAAAAGCTCGTTGGGAGGCCGTTTCCTGATCTTGAAAAACTTCTCGACCCTCCCTTGAATCAGCAAGAAGGCGGGAATACAAACCAACAAAATACCGATAAAGGTTCTAAGGATCGTGTTGACTTCACTTCCATACACCGACCGCATGTGTCCCAGAAGCAGTGCGCCGAGAAGCGTCCCGGGAAGACTGCCGGCAGCCAGCGCAATGACCAGCGGCCAGTTCACTGTCTTATTTCGCCAATGAACCCAACTGGCCGATATCTTCGTGAAAGCATTGAAGGCTGCGGCGGATCCCACTGCGGTGATGGCGGGGACTCCCAATCCGAAGATTAAAATGGGCAACAAAGCCACTCCCCCGCCCATTCCGCTCATGCCGATCAAGATTCCAACAAAAGCTCCGACTAAAATCTTGCCAAGGATAAGTGGCACCCAATCACCTTCTCAGGATTTGGACTGAGCCACGAGAGGTATGTTCAGCTTGGGTCCTGAAGCTGGAGGACAGGACCTGATGATTCTTTTCTTGGCAAATGGATCCGAAATTGTCCCGCCGCCGGCTTCATTCTCCCGCTACCGTGTCACGACTTGCGGGTCTGTGAAGATTCACTCCGATGAATCCCTTCTTTTCCAAATGGAGGAAAATTTCGTGCGCGGCTTCCTCAGGGGTGAGATTGCTGGTGTCGATCACCACATCTGCATCAGTAGGAACCTCGTAGGGATCAGAAACTCCCGTAAACTGTTTTACCAGACCGGCACGCGCCTTGGCATACAGTCCCTTCCGGTCGCGCGACTCGCAAACCTCCAGCGAGGTCGAGAGGTGCACGAGAATGAATCCCCCGTTCGGTTGGACCATGGCCCTGACTTCTTTGCGAATAGAATCATAGGGCGCGATCGGGGCGCAAATCGCGATGCCGCCATTTTTCGTAATTTCGGAGGCCACAAACCCGATCCGCCGGATGTTGATATCCCGATGCTCTCGCGAGAAGCCCAGTTCGGACGAAAGGTGCTTGCGGACAATGTCCCCGTCCAGCAAGGTAACCGGACGCCCGCCCATTTCCAAAAATCTCACTCGCAGGACATTTGCGATGGTCGACTTCCCCGACCCTGACAGGCCGGTGAATAAGACTGTAAACCCCTGCCGATGCCGGGGCGGATAATTTCGCTGAAGCTCTTCCGCCACATCCGGAAAGGTAAACCACGAGGGGATTTCCCGGCCTTCGGAAAGTCGCCGGCGCAATTCCGTGCCGGAAATATTGAGGGTTGCCGCGCCTTGGGGCACCTCATTATCGGGGACGTAGGTGTCCTGGTCTGCCAGGTAGACCATCATGCTGAATGGCACCATGGTGACCCCCAGTTCAGCCTGGTGCTTCCCAAGGAGTTCCTGCGCTTCGTACGGTCCATAAAACGGTTTTCCGTTTTCATCAACTCCGGGACCCGCATGGTCGCGTCCGACAATCAGGTGGCTACACCCGTAATTCTTCCGAATGATGGCATGCCACACCGCCTCGCGTGGACCTCCCATGCGCATCGCCAGGGGCAACAGGGATAACCGGACCGTATCCTTGGGATATCTCGAGAGTAATGATTGATAGCATCGGACTCGAACGTAATATTCCACATCGCCAGGCTTCGTCATTCCCACAGAAGGATGAATCAGCAGGTTTGCCTCGACTTCCTTCGAAGCGCGCAACGTCAACTCCTGGTGGGCGCGGTGCATGGGGTTTCGAGTCTGAAAGGCCACGATGCGGCGCCAGCCAAGGCGCATAAACTCGGCGCGAAGCTCCGCGGGAGTCAGGCGCAACGCTCGAAAGTCATAATGAACAGGAAGCTGGATGCCCTCCAGTCGTCCACCCACGTACCACGGGTGGGTATTCTTCATCAGGTGGGCGACTCCAGGGTGAAAAACGCTTTTCGTTCCATACACGGCTTCGGCCTCTGCGGTACGATCGGGTTGCCAGACCTCCTCAACGTGCAAGGCCGCGAGCATTACGCCCTCAGGGTCGCGAAGCGCGATCGTTGCGCCGGGAGCAAGGGATCCCGCGAATTCCTGAGTGACATCCAGAACAATGGGGATGGGCCACACCATGCCGCTCTTCAGGCGCAGGGAAGAACACACACTTTCATAGTCGGCGCGCGACATGAAGCCACGGAGGGGGGAAAAGCCTCCGTTTAAGAGCAATTCCAAGTCACAAAGCTGCCGGGGAGACAAATCCCAGGAAGGCCAATTGCGCGACGCGCCGTGCAGCTCCGCGCTTCTTTCAAGAGACGCGAGAAGATTTATGAGTTCCCCACCATGAGGGGCATTTAAATGATCAACCATTATGAAGCAGATTCCTCCTTACATGCTCAAGAACCAAATGAACGGTGGCGTTTACAGGCTTAATACACGCCGAAGATGCAGCTTGACGGTTTTTCCAGCACGT
>JASIKV010000466.1 GCA_030049455.1 Terriglobia bacterium | reverse complement strand
GCCTTGAAATTGCGGTCGAAGAGCTTGCGCCCGAATTCCTTCTCCAGGCGCTGGATCTGCTGGCTGAGCGTGGGCTGGGTGCGGTAAAGCGTGGTTGCGGCGCGCGAAAAGTTACGCAGCCGGGCTACGGCCAGGAAGCCCTCCAGTTGGTCAAAGCTCATTTGATGCCGAACGCGCGTTTGCTTCATTGAGGGCATGGGTAGCAGGGATTCAAGACTTGGATTTGGGCTCCTCAACAAGAACGCGCGGGGCGATCGCGTTTACTAAATTCCCGCGCGATATGGGGCGAGACATTTAGAGTACATGAAGGATCATCGAAGGCAGGCGTAAATTCTTTTTTGCGCGACGATAGATTATCCTGATACGGAATCGGGACCGGCCCTGCGCTATACTCCCGATGTTTATCGGGGCCCGTCTTTTCGGTAGCGGGTCAGTTTGAATATTGGAAGCAGCTTCGCACGGTCCGGAGCTGTAGCGCGGCTGTCCTCAGCCGCGTAATCGTCGCGGGTGGTCCCGCCGAGGCGGGACGCGCTACAACATTCATCTGGGAGGGAAATCGTCGTGCGTTACAGCCTGGCAATCTTGATTCTCTTTCTCGCCGCCGGCCTGGAAGCCGGAGGCGATGCCCTGATGCGAATGGGGTTGCGCAGCCCCACCCCCGCGCGAATGGCCCTCTTCTTCCTGCTGGGGGGCCTGGTCCTGGCATCATATGGGCTTACTGTGAATGCCCCGCCCTGGGACTTCGGGCGCTTGTTGGGAGTGTACGTGGCATTCTTCTTCGTGGTCGCGCAACTGATCTCCTGGCTCGCCTTCCGGCAGAAACCCTCTCCCCTGGTTCTGCTCGGCGGCGCCCTGATCGTTGCGGGCGGGTGCATCGTATCCGCTGCGGGCTGAAAAAGCTGCGAACAAAAGCCGGCCGGGCAAACAGTATCCCGCCGCCCATAGGAATTCATTATTTGAAATTCACGCTTTCCTTATGAAGCGCTTATACCTTCTTCACCCCTCCCGAGGCATTGTTAAGCTGCCGGCTTGACGGCCTCTTCTCCCATCATTCGGCTCCAAACCATTTGAGTCCGTCAGCACGGCGCGCAGCCGCCCTGCAGGGGAAGAACGGACCGCTTCAATGAACTTCCGAATCCTGGTGGTCGACGATGACATGCAGATTCGCCGCGTTCTGAGGACCACGCTCACCGCCGCGCAGTATCAGACGGAGGCCGCGGCAAGCGCGGAGGAAGCTCTGGACATGATGAAGGACCGGAAATATCACCTGATCCTTCTGGATCTGAGCATGCCCGGAATCGATGGCCTGGAACTGTGCCGAAGGCTGCGCGCCAATTCGGATTCCGAAATCATCATCCTCAGCGTGCGAAGTATCGAGGCCGACGTCATTGCGGGGCTGGATGCGGGCGCGGACGATTATGTGACCAAGCCCTTTCGCATGCCGGAGCTGCTCGCCCGAATCCGCTCGGCGCTCCGGCGCAGTACCGCATCGCTTGAGTCCGGTCCGCCCCATCTAACGCTGGACACCGTGATCGTGGACTTTCGCGCGCGGCGGGTGACCATGCAGGGAAAGGACGTTCGCCTGACGCCGAAGGAATTTGAGGTACTTCATTATCTCGCCACTCATCCGGAGAAACCTGTTCCTCACGAGGAAATCCTGAGCGCCGTTTGGGGCCCGGAGCACTCCGAACACCACGAGTACCTGCGGGCATTCATTAAGCAACTTCGCAAGAAGATTGAGCCTGAACCCGCCAAGCCCCGATTTCTGATTACTGAGCCCTGGGTGGGATATAAGCTGCAAGTGAGTTAACGCCCCCCACGCGTATCGGGTCCCTCAAATTAATTGCCAGCTCCAGAAAAAAGAAACGGGGCAGAACGTTTTGCGCTCTGCCCCGCTCAGATTCCTCTCGCCCAGGACCTGCGAACTCGGCGAGCCAAGACCGACGCTTGCTAATGGGTACCCCTTGCAGAATTCCGCGGCCGGTTACGGAAGTTGGCCTCCCGCAGTCCGGCTAGAAATGCACCTTCATGGAAAACTGCAAAATGCGCGGGTCGTACGCGCCAGTAAGTTCTCCGAAAGTCGAAGAACTTTCACCCTGGCTGGCCGTTCCTGAAAGGGACGCACTTGCCGGCAGCCCGGATGGGATGGTTTGGCCAAGGAAATTCGGGTGGTTTAGAATATTGAATGCTTCGGCGCGGATTTCCAGATTGAACCTCTCGTTCAGCCTCAGGCTCCTGGCCAGTGCAAGATCGAAACCGAAGAAATTAGGCCCGCGCGTGCCGTTGCGCTCGACCGTGCCGTAGGCGCCGACGGGAACACAGTCGGCACCATTTGCATAGCTACTGCAAGGCCCGATGAACGCCGCGGGATTGAGGAATTGGAAGCAGGGAGCGTTCTTACAACCACTCGGCGAGGCCGAGCGGATGGGCTGACCCGTATAATTGGGGCGATCGTTCCCCAGGCCGGAGAGAGAGTTATCCACGCCGGTCGTAATGAACAAGGGCTGTCCACCGGCAGCGTGAATCAGCGGCGCCAGCTCCCAGTTTCTCACCAAGCCTGCCGTCCAGGGATTGGCGGGGTGCCACGGGCTGTGCGCCACGAGCGAAAGATTGAAGTTACTGCGCGTGTCGGAGACGCACCGGCCCCAGTCCGCCTGGCGATTGTATCGCTGTGAGTTGGTGGAGCCTGCCAGCGCGGCGCCAAAGTCATAGTCGGACCAACATTCGGCGTCCGTGAAATTCGCAAGCGCCGTGTAATTGTTGCTCAAGCGATGCGTTACCGATAACAGGACCCCTTCGTAGCGGGCGACCGCTCCGGGGTCCATCGTGTCGACGCTTGCATAATATTGGCCCGTAACGGGGTTAGCCTGATAGAAGACGCGGCGCTGGTTGGTGTTACTTGTCGTCGAACAGTCAGTGTAGGTGAGCGTGCCGGTAGCGCCAGGGAAGCTGCACGCCCCGGTACCCAAAAATAACGCCGGATCATTCTCGTGAGCGATCCAGATGTGGGTCGTTTCGTTTCCCAGATAGCTGATGGAAGCTACCCAGTTGCCCGCGAACTGCCGCTGGTAGGTGGCGTTCCACTGCACCATGTAGGTCGGAGGAGGATTGATCGGGAAATTGATGTAGGTGCCGAACGTCGGGAAGAACAGGGCTCCGGGTTTCTGGGGAAAGGGGTCAACTGCGCCGGGATAACCCTGCCAGGGATTGCTGAGCAGGCCCGTCGAGCCCACGTCGATGTCGTTGCCGAAGGGAGGATTGGTGGTTTCGCGCTCGTTAAACCAAGTCTCCTGCGAGTCATAGAGGAGTCCCCCGCCGACGCGCAGGGTGTCGCGGCCCGAGCCGCTCGGATCCCACACCAGCCCAACACGCGGGCCGAAATTGGGAAGGTGCCCATTCCAGTTGGCGGGAGGAATTCCCGGGTCGCCGGGGAAAAAGAGTCCGGGAGGCGCCGTGGGATGCACGGTGCTGACCGTGCCTGCCAAAAAGGCCGACTCGCTGAAGGAAGTACCGCGGCCATATTTATCCGGATCGGCAAAGGTCGGTTCCCAGCGCAGCCCGACGTTGAACGTCAAGTGCTTCGAGAACTTGAAGCTGTCCTGGGCGTAGAAGCTCATCAGCCATTGCCGCAAATCGTCGGGGGTGGCATTGGTCTGCTGGAAGTCGCTCATCTCCCCGACCATGAAATCCCCCATGCCCAGTCCGGTAAACGATCCGTTCCAGGTCGGCGCCCCATTCTCGTCAAATCCGGAAATGGTGTCGTTCTGAATTCGGATAATGTTGAAACCAAAGGAAAATTCATGCCTCCCGCGAATCAGGTCCACATCGTCGGCGAACTGCTCGTCGTCCACGTTGAAGTGGCCTGGGGCGCAAGTTCCGCAGAACGATGTAAAGCCCCCGGTCATCCCCGAAATCAGCAGGAAGTTGGGCACGGCGCTGTACATTAGTTGCGATGTCGGAATACCCGCCGTCTGCCCCAGGAGGGTCCAATTGGCGGGAGTAGACGTTGGCCCGCGATTGTCGCGGACGCGATTGTAGCTGAT
>JASIKV010000465.1 GCA_030049455.1 Terriglobia bacterium | reverse complement strand
CCATCATCAACGGGCTGCGCCCCACACTCACCGGCCCCTGGGCGCGCTATCGCGACCTGCCGTATCCGGCAAAGATCAGCGACACGCTCACGCTCTCCACGTTTCACGGCTGCCCGGCCGGAGAAATCGAGGGTATCGTCAGCTTCCTGCTCACCGAAATGGACCTGAACGTTTGCGTCAAGTTGAACCCCACTCTGCTGGGGAAGGAACACGTGGAGCATTTACTCCACGATGTGCTGGGATACCACGATCTGCGCGTGACGCAAGAGGCGTTTGACAAGGACCTGCAATTTCCCGAGGCGCTGGAGATGATCCCACGCCTCGATCGCCTGGCGCGCTCGCGCGGCAAGCGTCTGGCAGTAAAATTCAGCAACACGCTGGTGGTGAAAAACCATCGCACGTTCTTTAGCGACGAAGTCATGTACCTGTCGGGCGCGCCGCTTCACGTCTTGACTCTGAATCTGGTCGAAAAATTCCGCAGGCACCTGGGACTGCGGACTCTCCCAACAGGTAATGGGGAAATCGCGTTGCCTGAGGCAATTCCAACCTCATTTTCAGCGGGGTTGGACAGCAACAACATGGCAATTTGCGTTGCCATGAATTTCATTCCCGTAACAACGTGCACCGATCTACTGCGGCCAGGCGGTTATGCGCGATTGATTCGTTACATGGAAAAGCTGGGCGACAAGATGACCGCCGTGGGCGCCGCGCGCCTGCCGGATTTTGTGGTTCGCTGCGCCGGACAAAGCGAGGCAGCGGTCGAGCGGGTGATGCGCGGCTTAAAGAATTCCCTGCGCGCGCAATTTCCCGGCGCAGATTCAGTGCAGGTGAATGCGGCCCACGCCTGGGTGGATGCGCAAGTGGCGGCGCCCTTGAAGGAATGGGTGCGACAGGGTCAGGGCGTTTCCCTGCGCAGTGTTTGCGCGGAGATTGAGGCAGGGGCGCATCGCGATGCGCCCCTACAGGGCGTGATGGGAAATGCACTGCGCTGCGCTCTAGGTGGCCTCGAGCAGGCGCTGGTGGATGTCGCCGGCGTCCTGAACACTCCCATCCTGGTGAAGGAAACCACCGAAAATCCCCGTTACGCCTGGGCCCAAAACAAAAGCGTCCCGCGCAAGATCGGATCAAAGCTGTGGCTTTACGATTGCATCAACTGCGACAAGTGCGTACCGGTTTGTCCCAACGTGGCCAATTTCGTTTACGAAACCACGGCGGCGGAAATCGCTTATGATAATTACGAGCTCGCCTCGGGCGCGCCGCTGCAGCGCGTGCCGGGCGGAGTTTTCAAAGTCGCGAAAGCGCATCAATTGGCAAACTACGCCGACGCCTGCAATGATTGCGGTAACTGCGACGTTTTCTGCCCTGAAGATGGCGGTCCCTATGTCGAAAAACCTCGCTTCTTCGGGAGCCTTGAAACTTATAAAAAATACGCGGGGCGCAACGGGTTCTTCGTGGACTTTCGGGATGGTGAAGCAATTGTTTACGGCACCATCGCCGGCGCCTCCTATCAGTTAAACTTGAATCAGCGTAGCGACCGGGCGGAGTTTTCAAACGCCGACGCTGAGGTGGAAATCCGGCCGAGCAGCGGCGCACCGGTGAGCTGGAAGCTGAAAGCCACGTGCACCGCGAGCCCCTATAAGCTTGACATGCTCCCCTATTTGCAGCTCAAACTGCTTGCGGAATCGATTAGCGACTCGCGGCGGGTGAATTTCGCGAACGTCGCGGGATTGTAAGTCATCGAATTCAAATTTCGAACCCAACATCAGGAGCCAACGGCAATGACCAAGACCGCCCTCTTCAAAGGCAAAGACTACATCAGCACGCAGGAGTGGACTGAGGTGGAGATTGAAACCCTGCTGGAGGTCTCGGGCGACCTTAAGCGGAAGTTCAAGGAGCACGTTCCCCATCGGCACCTGCCCGACAAGACGATTTTCCTGATGTTTTTTGACAAGTCCACTCGCACGCGCAATTCCTTCGAAGCGGGCATCACGCAATTGGGCGGCCACGCTCACTTTCTTACCGCGGACGTGATGCAGGTGTCGCACGGGGAGAGTCCGAAAGACACGGGCATTATCCTTTCGAGCTACGGCCACGCCATCGCCATCCGGCACGATTTGATTCCCGGTGAAGGCAACGCCTATATGCGCGAAGTGGCGCGCTGGGCGAGCGTGCCGGTCATCAACATGCAGTGTGACGTTGACCATCCCTGCCAGACGCTTGCCGACCTGATGACCATTCGGGAAAAGCTGGGCAACAATCTGCGCGGGCGCAAGCTGGCGGTAACGTGGGCATACGCGCCGAGTTACGCCAAACCGCTTTCCGTGCCGCAGGGATTGATCATGCTGATGCCGCGCTTCGGACTCGACGTGGTGCTGGCCAATCCGCCCGAATACCGCCTGATGCCGGAGACGTTGAAGGCGGCGGAAGATAACGCGCGCGCAGCGGGAGTGAAATTTGAGGTCGTCGACAACCTCGACGACGCCTTCCGCGACGCCGACGTCGTAATTCCCAAAAGCTGGGGCTGCCTGGACACCATGGGCACCAAGCCGGAGGAATCCCTGCGCATCGCCAAGCAATACCGCCATTGGATTTGTGACGCCGCCAAGATGAAATTGACAAAGAAGGACTCTCTTTACATGCATCCGCTTCCCGCCGACCGCGGCAACGAAGTGACGGACGAGGTGATTGACGGTCCGCACTCCGTGGTTTTTCAGGAAGCGGAGAATCGCCTGCACACCGCGAAGGCCATCATGGCCTTGACGATGGCCGACAGGAACATTGCCTACGACGCATAGATTGCGGAATTGTCCGCAGTGCCTCTCTCCGCGCGATCCGTCCGGAAATGTGCTGAGCGCATTTCAAGCTTCCATAGTAAAATTCCCTGCGATCCTCCGGTGAAGGCGGCGCATGGCTCTTACCTCCGGGACGAAGTTAGGTCACTATGAAATTCAGGATAAGTTGGGCGCAGGTGGAATGGGTGAGGTGTACCGCGCGCGCGACACCCGGCTGGACCGCATCGTAGCCATCAAAGTCCTACCCGCGCAACTCTCCGCCGACCCGGAGCACAAAGCGCGCTTCCAGCGCGAGGCAAAAGCCATCTCAGCGCTTCAACATCCGCACATCTGCGTACTGCATGACGTCGGGACGCAAGACGGCGTCGACTTCCTGGTGATGGAGTACCTGGAAGGCGAGACGCTCGCAGCGCGCCTCGGGAAAGGCGCGCTACCTCTCGACGACATCGTGAAGATCGGCGCGACGGTGGCCGACGCCCTCGACAAAGCCCATCGTCAAGGGCTGGTCCATCGCGATTTGAAGCCCGGCAATATCATGCTCACCAAGTCCGGAGCCAAGTTGCTGGATTTCGGACTGGCCAAGGCATCGGCATCGGTGACGTCGGGATCGCCCTCAGGCTCTGCCGCGCCGTTACTGAGCGCGGCGCTGACGGTTTCTTCCCCCAACCCGGCGAACTCACCCCTCACGTCGGCGGGTTCCATCGTGGGCACGATGCAGTACATGTCGCCCGAGCAGTTGCAGGGCAAGGAGGCCGACGCGCGCTCCGACATCTTCGCTCTCGGCGCGGTGTTGTACGAGATGGCCACCGGCAAGCAGGCGTTCACAGGGAAATCACAGTTGAGCGTGGCAACGGCGATCCTGGAAAACGATCCCGCGCCGGTAAGTTCCCTTCGGCCGGCGCTGGCGCCTGCCCTGGACGCCATTGTCGCGACGTGTTTGGCCAAGGATCCGGAAGACCGTTTTGCGAGCGCGCACGACGTGGGGGTGGCGCTGGGATGGATTTTGACTCTAGCGCCGTTGTCCTCACGGGCAAAGGACTCACGGGAGGGAACGCCCGCGCTGCAACGCGCTTTGCCTTGGGCGCTTCCCTCGCTGGCTGCCGCAATTCTCCTGGGGCTGTTGGCGGTAACGGCGGTGAACAATTGGCGCCTGCGCAATCAGCCTCACCGGCTGATCAGGAGTTTTATCCTGGCTCCGGACAAGGCGGACCCGAACGGACGAGCGGGATTCAGCGCCCTGTCACCCGACGGCAGCCGCTGGGCCGTCGTCGCGCCTGATGCAACGAGACCCAATGTGCTCTGGGTGCGCCCGCTCGATTCGCTGGACGCACAACCGCTTCAGGGCACGCAGGGTGTCACCGACCCGTTCTGGTCGCCCGATTCAAGGTCAATTGCTTTCTGGGCGCAAAACAAACTGATGCGCGTGGACGCGTCGGGGGGCCCCACGCAAACCATCTGCGACGCCTCGAATGGCCGGGGCGGCTCCTGGAATCAGGAGGGCACGATTCTCTTCTCATTGGGCGATCCCCCCACTCTCTTGCGCGTCCCGGCGGGAGGCGGCACTCCAGTTGCCGCTTCGGCGTTGGACGCGTCACGGCAGGAGGAAGGTCATTCATGGCCCTGGTTCCTGCCGGACGGAAAGCATTTCATTTTCTATGTCCACAGCAGGACTCCCGATCAATCGGGGATTGCTTTAGGCTCGCTCGACTCCAAGCAGCACCGGTTTTTGTTTCCCAATGATTCGAACGCCGTCTATGCCTCCGGGTACCTGGTATTTGTGCGCAGTGGGTATCTCATGGCACAGAAATTTGACCCAGGCCGCGGAGAACTGGCCGGAGAAGCGGCGCCGATCGCCGGGGAAGCCTCGGCGTTCCTGAAGTACAACCACGGAACGTTCGCGGTCTCCCAGACCGGGACGGTGCTCTATTTCCGCGGGGCCGGCGGCGGATCGCAACTCCGGCTGGTTGATCGCAGCGGAAAGACGCTTGGAATGGTGGGCCCACCAGCCCGGTACATCTGGCCACGCGTCTCGCCCGACGGAAAGCAAGTGGCGGTGGGAATTGAAGATGCCAGCAGCAAGGCGGATATTTGGCTGCTGAATCTCGAGCGGGGCACGCGGACCCGACTGACGTTCGACCCAGGGGGAGCGGCATCCGGGCCGACATGGGCGCCGGACGGTAAAAAGGTCTATTACGCATCGACCCGCGCGGGAGAGGCACACATTTACGCTCGCCTTGCTGATGGCGCGGGGACAGAGGAGACAATTCTGAACACCCCCAGGACGTCCGAGTACCCGATCGACATCTCGGCCGATGGGCGGTATCTCGCTTATGACCGCTATGAAGGTCAGCACAACAGTGCTATCTGGGTTCTGCCGCTGATCAACAATCGAAAGCCCTTTCCGCTGGTCCAGAACGATTTCGGCGCGGTCGCCCCGGCATTCTCTCCCGACAGCAAGTTCGTGGCCTATATGGGATATGAAACCGGAAGCTATCAGATTTACATCACACCCTTCCCCGGCGGCGGCGCGAAGTGGCAGGTATCGACAACCGGAGGAGAAATACCGGCATGGAGCAGCGACGGCAAGGAATTGTATTACCACACGGGCAGCGATTTGATGGCGGTTGAAGTGCGCGAGGCCGGTGGCGCGGTGGAGTTGGGCAATCCGCGAGTTTTATTCAGCGTGAGCACGGTCACCGGGCCCGATGGACCCTACGTCCTGGCCGCCCGCGACGGCAGCAAGTTCCTGATCAATGGTTCTCCTGAATTGAGCACCGCCGAGCCCCCCGTGCTCATCACCAATTGGCCGGAGTTGTTGAGGAAATGACTGGCTCGCCATGATCATCCGCAACGCACGCGTTCTTACCTTCGATTCCTCGAATCGAGTGCTCGAGCCCGGCCAAGTCGAGATTCTTGCTGATGGCTCGGTTGGGCATGTAGGTACAAGTGAGGGAGGACCCGCCACCAGCAAGGAGCCAAGCCACGACATAATCGACGCGCAGGGCAAGCTGTTGATGCCCGCGCTCATCAACTGTCACACGCACCTTTACAGCACTCTGGCGAGAGGAATTTCGCTTCCCGGGCGTGCGCCGAGGAACTTTCCGGAAATTCTCAGGAAACT
>JASIKV010000059.1 GCA_030049455.1 Terriglobia bacterium | reverse complement strand
TAAAAGTCGGGCAGGAAGGAAAACAACGTGGAGAATTCTCCCCGGATTGTGTACGACCCATTACCATAGAACTTTGTGAATTGGATTCCTTGCGCAGCGAGCTTATCAAGCTGCGGCGTGTGCGACGGATGGGCTCCGTAAGCGCCCGATTCGAAGGCGCGAAAAGACTCCATGAGCACCAGAACGACGTTGGGCCTCGACGTTGGGCCCGTTGTATCGGGATTTTTCAACGGAATGACTTGCAAAGGATGGCGATCCGAAGTCGATCGCTGATAGATGGATCTGTTCACCGGCCGCAATTGACTGATGTTTTTCTGAAAAAACACGTATTGAGCTTCGTAATCGCTCTGGGTCTTCCAGATCCGGTATGGCTGCCGGATCATTTCGAAAAACAAGCTGCTCTTGTTGTAGCTCAAATTGCCGGGCGCGAACCAGGCATGAACAGAAATGAGGGAGATGAAGATTACGCTTGTCCAAACCAGTTCGCGAACTCTGGTTTTGACTTTGATTCGATCGGCAACCGCAAACAAAAGAAAGGGAACGGTAACGCCCCAGACAGCGTCGGGCCACCTGAAAAGGCTGCGCACGCTTGACCTGATTCCATAGACATCCTTCCAATGCCGAAGCGAGCTCAAGGGCATCCAGGTCTGAAAAAACCGGAAGTAGAGCACATTGGATAGAAAAACGAGAACCACCAAGGCCGTCCACAAAAAACCGGCTGCCGTGCGAAGGACTCCCGGCTTCGCCAATGCCAGCAGCCCGAAGATGAGCGCAAAGAACAGCACAAATGCCGCATCATCCGCTATTCCCAGGGCATCCGGAGCCACTCGGATGCTCTGGGCCGAATAGAATACGAGCCAAAGGGCGATGGAAAGCACGAGGCCAAGCCTCAGCCTTCCGCTCGTTTTTTCTGGAATCGGCATGGTCGTGTTCGAGGGGAGAGCAAGCTGTGCGGAAATCGCTGCCTGTGCCTGCCCGCTACCCCTTCAATTCCGCCACCATCCAGGCGGCGCCGGCAATCAGGAAGGTCAGCCCGAATTCCGACCAGTTGAAATGCGCTTGGGGGTGGGCAACAAGGTGCGGAATCCAGACCAGCACTCCAAACAGCGCCAGCATCAGGGTCATCAGGCCCGCCGCCAGCCGCGCCTGGCGATTCAGGAGAATGGCAATCGCCGCCAGGGCAAACGCCACCGTGGTGAGGATGGCCCAAAACTTCTGGTTGGGCGGAATCCACTTGGGAACCAGGCTCGCCGTGAAGCGGAAGTAGAAGATCTGGCCGAGGGTAAATGAAACGGCACAAAGTCCCAACCCAAAACGCGCCGCCCGGCTGAGCGCCGCCTTCCAAGCGCCATTCGACGCCGTTACAGCGCATAGGGCCAGCGCGCCGCAGAGTGCGGAAAACTGTTCGAAGAAGCTTCCGTATCCATCATATTTTTTCGGTGCGGCGATGACTCCCGGCAGGCAGGCCAGCGAGAAGAGCAAATAGACTACGGCGAGAAGGATCGACGCCCAGCGCGCCGTCCGTGGGGATTGAATCCCAATCCCACCGGCAATTTGCGCGAACATCAGGCAGCCACCGATGGTGACGCCGGAAGGCAACTTCCAAAGTTCACTTAAGGTTTGCCACGCATCAGCGTCGTGCCACAGCAGCGCGATAACGCCCAGCAGCACCGCCGACCCGCCGAATATCAACCGGCCATACAACGTTGTTTTCATACTAAGTCATTAAGCCTTTCCACGAACGCAATGCGAGCATAGGTTCTTTCAAGTCCCTGTTCATGTCCTCCACGCCGCGCGTCGGCAGAAGTTCCTGCCCCCGGCCTACTGCTTGCTGCCATCTGCATTCCGGCCCACGCCTTCGCTCTTCCCAACCGGGGGTTCTGAAACCGGCACGTACTCGGTATTCGACTCCGTCAGCTTTTTGGGCACGTAACCGTGGGAGCGCATGAAAAGCCTCACTTCCTTCACCTTATCGTGGTCCACCTCCACGGAGATTTCAGGCCGGAAGCGGTCGAGGGTCTCCGCCGCGCCTTTCAGCACGTGCACCTCTGCGCCCTCCACGTCGATTTTCAGGGCATCCACCCGCGTGACCCCGAGCTCAGTCAGGATGTCATCCAGCCGACGGGCGCGCACCGGGTAGGATGCCGCTACGGGGCCTTCCTGTGAAGCAGCGGCGAGCGAAAGTGAACTCTCTCCCGTATTCGAGGCGGGGGCGGAATAAAACGGCAGGGTGGTTTCAGAATCATAACAAGCCACCGGCACGACGGTGATGATCGCTTCATCGCCGCTGGCCCGGATGTTGTCGCGAAGCTTGCGCAGCGTCTCATGATCCGGCTCGATGGCGATCACGCGCCCCCCTGGGCCGACGATCTTGGCGGCATTCAGCGAGTACCACCCGATGTGGGCTCCCACATCCACAAACGTCCCGCCCACGGGGACGTGCGGCTCCATCACTTGCCACGTTTGCGGTTCCCAATGCCCGGTCATGAGAATCTCGCGCGAAACCACGTCGTGCGGATCCAGCAGCATCGTCACGCCCGGTTCGATCTGGGTCCAAACCGGCACGAGCGGCTCGAAAACCGGACTCACGATTCCCGGCCACAGCTTGTCATTTTCGTTCGTGCAGTGCGCAATGTACTTCCGGGACAGGTAGGCGAAGCACTTGGTCCTCAGAGTCGGCTGCAACATCAGAACGCCCAGGGTCACAACCAAACCCAGCATGACCACAAATCGTTTCCGTACCCCATGGCGTGTCACAGAAGACTCCTGGCTTCAGCGGTGGGTCAGCCGATAGCCTGCGGCTGGCGCGGA
>JASIKV010000464.1 GCA_030049455.1 Terriglobia bacterium | reverse complement strand
CCATAGAGGACCTGCGGACCGTGTCAGTTGGCACATGCATCGGACTGGGTGTCGCTCTCCCCGCTGTGCGAATGGTCAAATGGACAGATTTCATGCGATAGGGGGGAATCTAAGTACTGTCCCGCCATTTAGGAAAATCGAAGAAGGTTCTGGAGAAAGAGCGTTTTCGCGCACTGCGGGATTCCCCTGCGCGTAATCCACCAGCGACATTTTTTCGGGTAGGGGATTTATTTGCTGAAACTCCGTATTAAACAAGGGAATACATATTCTTGAAAGCACGTCCTCGCCGCGGCGCCATGGCAAATGGAGTGCTTTCACGAAGATTGGTTAATGCGCCCCCGGCCGCGCCCTCCACTCTGTTCAGAATGCGGAAAGGAGGACAAAGAGTCGTGGACGGTGAAGTTAGGCGTTGAACATTCAGAGGAGGAATTCCATGTCGAGGAAAACAGCAAGGCTCATGCTTTACCTGGCAGGCGCCGTGGTGCTCTTTGCCACCGTCGCCCTGGCCGGAGACACAAAAGCATTCAGGCTTTATTCGGATTCCGTGTTGCCCAATGGACAGACGCTGAAAGCAGGGCAGTATCAGGTCATCATCAATGAGAGCAACAAAGAGGTAACGTTTAAACAGGAAGGCAAGGTGGTTGCGAGCGTGGCATGCCAAATTCAGGCGAAGTCAGCAAAGAACGAAACAAATGAAACCTATTTTGGAAACAAAGGCGCCACGCCTGAAATCCAGGAAATCCGCTTTGGCGGTGAGCGCCGATCGATCCTTTTTGTAGAAAGCGGATCGACCGCTCTGGGTCGATAAGAATAACTGCACTTTCGCCCGCCCCACGCCCTGAAACCTTCATGACGCCGGGCGGGCGTCTCACCTGAAAAAGCCTTGGGGCTGCCCGTAACACTGTGTAAAATGGATTTCTCTCAGGCAGTCTCATGAAATTTCCCTTCCTGAAAAAAGCGGCGAAGCTGCTGATGGTTTCAATGGCGTTTGCGGGACTGTGGGCATTCCGTCCGGCCCTGGCCAGCACCCCTGACCAGGCGGATGCGGAGGCCCGTCACTACGCCCTGCGCGGTGTGGACATGATGATGGACGGTGACTTGGACGGCGCAGTGCAGGTCTTCCAGCAGATCGAACAGAAGTATCCTGATTCACCGGTAGGCTTTTTGCTGGAAGCCGATGCCACCTGGTGGAAGATTTATTTTTATTCCGGCAACCTCATTGACCCCGACGTTTTCGACGTGGCCAACATGGCGGCCACTCCCTTCGACTCCCATTTCGACGATCTGAATAATGTGGCGATTCAAAAGGCGGAGGTGAGAATCCGCAAGCACCAGAATCTGGCCCGCAGCGAACTCTATGAGGGGTCTGCCTTCGCTCTGCGGGCGCGGCTCGACGGCCTGCACGGTGACGACTTTCCCACGGCGCGCGCCGCAAAGAAAATGCGCTCCCACCTGCTGAAAGCGATGGAACTCGACTCGAACCTGTACGATGCCGACCTGGGCATCGGCATCTACAACTATTTTGTCGATACGCTCCCGGCGATCGTCAAATTCCTAAGCATGTTCATCATGCTTCCGGGCGGCAGCCGCTCAGAGGGGCTTCAGCAGCTTCAAACCTGCGCGGAAAAGTGCGAGGTCACCAGGGCGGAAGCCAAGTTCTACCTTGCCAAGGATTTCACGCGCAACAGCGAGAAGCAATACCAGGAATCCGTGCGGCTGTTTGGGGAGTTGCAGAAGGAATTTCCGGATAACCCTCTGTGGCCGATGCTGATCGGCAGCATTCAGTTCCGCATGGGGGATCCCACCGCGGGTGAAAGGATTTACCACGAGGTTCTTCAATCCACTGCCGGCAAGGATTCCATCGCGAACAAGGCCGTGCACCGCGCCGCAAGCCAGGCGCTGGAACGCATGCATCCCGACCAGAAGTTTCCGTGAGCGAATGCTTCAGCGGTGGCCCTTTTTCCGTGGGCGCTGCCCCCGGCTATTCACATCACGCCCCTGCGGGTCTAAAACTCAACGGGTTCCACAAGGTTTTGAAACAGCTTCCCGTTACTGTTTCAGGTTGGCGGTTTGTTCGTGCGCGTGGTAGGAGCTGCGGACGAGCGGTCCGGATTCGACGTGGCAAATGCCCAGGCGCTCGCCTGCCTGCTTGAGCGCGGCAAATTCCTCGGGGGAGTAGAACCGCTTCACGGGCAACTGCTCGCCTGAGGGGCGCAGGTACTGGCCAATGGTGACGATATCGACGCCCGCGTCGGCCAGGTCCTTCAATACTTCGCAGGTTTCATCAAAAGTTTCACCCAGACCAACCATCAAGCCGGACTTGGTGGGAATCTCGGGCGCAATTTCGCGCGAGTGCCTCAGCAGATGCAGCGACCGCTCATAGCGCGAGCCGCGGCGCGCCACAGGATAGAGGCGGGGCACGGTTTCCGTGTTGTGGTTCAGAACATCAGGCTTAGCGCCGAGCACGATTTCAAGAGCTTTGTCCGAGCCGTGGAAGTCTGGAATCAGAACTTCCACCCGGCAGCCGGAAATCCGCTCGCGCAGGGCGGCAATGGTTTGGGCAAAAATCGTGGCGCCGCCGTCTTCCAGGTCGTCGCGGTCAACTGAAGTCACCACGATGTACTTTAATCCCATGTTCGCCGCGGCTTCGGCCACGCGCGCGGGTTCCGCCCAATCCACTTCGCCCTGGGGCAGCCCCTTGGGAACGGCGCAGAAGCCGCATCGCCGCGTGCACAGTTCGCCCAGGATCATGAACGTCGCCGTGCGGTGCGTCCAGCACTCGGCGATGTTCGGGCAGCGCGCGCTCTCGCACACCGTGTGCAGTCCCAGGCCGCGC
>JASIKV010000463.1 GCA_030049455.1 Terriglobia bacterium | reverse complement strand
ATGGTCGCGGTGTGATAAACGCGCGAGGCATTCAGGCTGCCTGTGGCGGTAAACGTGCCTGTTGAAGGATTGTAGAGTTCGGCGCTGGTGGTGGGCGTGAACGGGCTGAGCGAAGTAAACCCGCCGGAAATCAGCACCATACCGTTGCCCAAAAGCGTCGCAGTGTGGTCGGTGCGCGCCGTTTTCAGGCTGCCGGTATAGCTGAACGTTCCCGTAGCGGGATTGAACAGCTCTGCGCTGCCCAGCACGCCCGTGCCGTTACTGCCGCCCACAAAGAGCACCATGCCGTTATCCAGCAGCGTGGCCGTATCGCCGGTGCGAGCAGTTTCCAGGTTGGCCGTGCTGATAAATCCCGGCGTGATATTTACGGAAGTGGAACCGGTGACCGGCGCCACGATGCTTGGAACGATGGGCGCACCCACGCCGCCGGAGAGAGGCGAGGCCACGGCCAGCGTCGCGGTGATGGTGGCAGATCCAAACGTCAGGGCAGTGGCCAGACCTGCGTTGCTCACCGTCACTACGCTTGGCGCGGATGAAAACCAGAGCACGGAGGCGGTCAGGTCCGCGCTTCCCCTGCCTGCAAACCATCCCGTAGCGGTAAATTGCTGCGTCCCTCCGATGCTTAGATTGGAATTCGAAGGGCTCACCACGATTGACGCAAGTCCGTTCACGTTGCCGATTCCGCTCAGCGGGACGACGATCGAACTGCTCGCGCCGCTCACGGGCAGGGTCAGCGTCCCGGAACGTACACCAACCTGCATGGGTTTGAATGTGAGGCTCACGGAACAGCTCTGTCCCGCCCCCAGCGACGAACCGCAATTGCTGAAGGCAATGGCGAAATCCCCCGTGGCCACCGCGGGTGACAAGCTGTGCGCAGACCTGTCGCGATTGCTTACGGTGACCGTTTGCTGATTGCTGAGCGTCCCGACCGTAAGACTCGGGAAGGCCAGCGCGGCGGGAGTGGCCGTGAAAAGGGAAAGCGGCGTTCCCGACTGGACGAGAGGCGCGAGTCCGGAGCCGGGACCAATACTCACTGGCCGGCCGCGGCCGGCTTTGTTGCTGGGAATCTCAGGCGATGGCGCGCTTGCCTGGCTCGCCGAGGCTGCCGGCGGCGTTGGATTTGCAAAACTGAAGATCCCTTCGGCCATCTTGCCGCTGACCGCAGCAAAATCCAGTTGCGTCATTCCGAATCCCATCAAGCTCACGGGACCAGGACTGGCCGGCGCATCTTCCTTGATCGCCAGGCTCGCTGTGCGCTCACCCGGCGCCGATGGCGTAAACGTGACGGTGATGCGGCAAATCTCTCCCGCGCCCAGCGTGGCGGGACTTGTTGGGCAATCGCCTCCGGCAACGAAATCTGCAGCGGCATTTCCGCCGCGAATCGAAATACTGCTGATGACAAGCGGCACTCTCTGCGAATTCTTCAGCGTGACGGCTTGCGGGCTGCTCGCCTGGGCGATGGCTTGATTTCCGAACGAGAGCGCCGAAGGAGCAAGCGCTGTCTGGCCCAATCCTGTCCCCATGACAGAAAGAATGGCGAGCAAAAGGATCGCTCCTCTCACCGCGAGCTGCCTCACTCTCTTTTGAGGTGTCAGATTTTTCTCGGTGGAGTGAACCGAAGGATTTGAGCAGACGTGTGCGTCCATGGTGAGCGCTCCTCGCAGGTTGGCCACAACTTTTACAGCCGTAATCAACCGAAGGCCCTGGTGGTTGCCAGGGTACGATGGCCCGACATCAAACCAAATGCTGGATCGTTTGATCCGTTTTGAATCGCCTGGGATTTTTGGTTACAGATGGTGACCTTGTATGGGCGGCGAAGGGGGCCGCCCGAAGGCCGCAGGAATCCTACCGGGCGGAATCCGTCATGTCAAGCAGCATCGAGGGGCAGTTTGAGAAATGGCAAAAACTTAAGGACAACCACACCATTGCCGCTTCGAATGCGGGTTTGGCGGGGTTTATGGAGTTCAGGAAGTATCGTGTGCTCCACATTGGAGCAGCCCAGGCAACTGCAGTCGCGGGGGCGAGGCGACACCTCGCCCCTGCTGTGAAATCAGTACAGCGCTGGAATCTGCATCGAGGCCTACTGTTTGAAAATCTCCAAAATCGGGTAAGTTCCGGTTTCATTGTCGACAAGAATGAATTTAATGTTGGAAATGACGATTCCATCGACAGGACCACCCAGTGTAAAGTTGATGGTCCCAACAGAATTCACTGCCCCCAAGGATCCGGAGAAAGACGAGTCCTCACTCTGCCCCCCTGGGCCCGAGTAGTCCGAGATACCGCTGGCACTGCCTGAGCTGGTCAACGACACAACCCCCAAACCAAGGCTGCTGGATGCCGTCGAGTTATAGCTCACCACCACCCCGTCGCCGAAGTAGTACGACCCCGCAATTGTGGAAAAGCCGAAGGGCCCGCCCGTCTGGGCTTCTCCCTGCCCGTAAGACATGCTCGTATCGGTACCCAACACGAAGGCAGTATTCGTGGAAGTGAGATAGAAAATGGGGGTGCTTTCGCAATTGGCCCCACCACTGAGCGTCATGCGCCCATTCGCGGCCACCGAGTAAGAACAAGTGACGGACAGGGGAGTTTGCCACGTCCCGCCCTGGTCCTGATAGAGATTGATCGGCATGGAGTTGACCCCATCCCCATCCAGCAGGCCCAGGGTCACGCTCCCTTCGGAGCTACCGTTTAATGAAGTTAGGTAGATGGCCATATTGCCGCTGGCGGAACTCGCGCCGAAGCCGCCGTTGGGGACGGTCTGCTCGACCAATTCTCCCTCGAGGTATTTGTTCCCCGCCAGATCCAGCAAATCTGAGGTCGAAACCATATAAATCGTTCCGCTGCCTTCACTGGTTGCGCCATTTTGCAAGCTATAGGTTGCCCGGCCATTGGAATCGAAGGTCGAATACGTGCCTGTATAGCCCGTGTAGGGATTTGAGGGACCGTTCCCGCCGTTCACAGTTCCGTCGACGTTCTCGTCCTCTTCCAGGTCGTTAAGTGAGGTGCTGCTGTTGACATTAAAAGTGCCGGCGACGGCTGCGGGCACGGTTTCATACCCGCTCAGTGCGAACGCATAGCTGCTGCCGGTGGGCAGGCCGCCGCTGAAGTCGGCTGCGGTCTGCTGCTTCAGCGCGCCAGTGGCGGAGAAATAGGTGCTGGAGCCGGGCGCATCCCACTCCAGCAGGCGGCCCGCGGTGGCGACGCTGGAAGCAAACGTACCGAGCGACATGCGGACGTTGAAGGTGCCGAAGCTCGTCGCCAGCGTGGCGCAACCCAGGTTGTTCGATCCCACCGAGTACGAACTGCTGCCTGTGGTGATGGAGTAATTCCCCGACCCCACGATGCCGTTGGTGTCAATTTCGCCGGCGGTGATGTGCCCGCTGCCGTCGGCGGTGAACGACCCGACCACCGCCTGGTAACCCGCGGACGTAAACCCGGTCAGGCTGAAAGCGTACTGGCCGCTGAGGATGGCCTCATTCCCCGAGTCCGTGCAGGCCTGCGCCTCCGGCGTCGTGACGGTAAGGCTCAGGGATTGTACGTAGGTCAAGTGCGTGGGGAGAGTAGAATCCGTGACCTTCACTGAAAAGATGGTCGTTCCGTTGGTCGTCGGAGTGCCGCTGATTTGACCTGAGGCGGGAGTGAGTGACGCCCAAGTGGGAAATGAGCCCGAGGCAACGGTGTAGGTGTAAGGCGGTGTTCCCCCCTCCGCAGACACGAACTGTGAATAAAAATTCCCTACCACGCCTGCAGGAAGCGAAGTGGTGACAATGGACAGCGGCGCCGCGGTGATCTGGACCGTGAAGGCCTGGGAGGTGGACTGCGCCGGCGAGGAGGAATCCGTCACCTGGAGCGTGAACGGGTAGCTGCCCTGCGCCTGGGGAGTTCCAGCAACGATATCCACCCCGTTGTAGGACGCTTGGCCGAATACGCCGGGAGGCAGTGAACCACTGGCGATGCTCCAATGGAAGGGCGCGGTCCCGCCGGTGGTTTGAACGCTCTGGAGATACGGCACGTCCAACTCACCATCCGGCAGCGACGTGGTCGTGATGGTCAAAGCCGATGCCACCGTAGGCGCGCTGATCGTGACCGTAATGGATGCCGATTGGGACACGTCCGCGTTGCTTGTGGCGGTGATTGTAAAGGTCAGAGGCTGTGAGAGGCGGTTGGGCGGGGTGTATGTGAACGAGGGGTAACTCCCGGTAATTGTCCCGTAACCTATGGCGGTGCCGATGGGAGCGGTGATGCCGTTAATCGTCCAAGTGACACCCGTATTGGTGGGGTTGTTTGGGTTGGTCACGGCGACCGTCAGCGCTAAAGTCGTACCCGCCTGTACACTTTGCGGGCTGGACGGGGAGGTGATGGCAACCGTTACACCATCGGCCAAGGTAGGTCCGTACAGCTCGATGGTCGGGAAGCAAGTCTGCGAGCCGGAGCAATCGGTGTGATCGGTCGAAATGAGATGTGAGGTGTCCACCGCCACAGCAGCCACTGAGGTCGTCGTGCCCTGAGTCTGCGAAATCACCCCGGTACTGCTGATGTTGAGCCCGCTGAAGGGGTTTACCTCGTCGGTGTCCTCGCCGTAGGTGCTGATATCATCTTCAATCGAATCGCCCATGAGTGTGTTTCCCGCGCCGGCGGCAAGGCTTATCAAACTTTCTTCGGCCGTCGAGCTCTGGCTCAGGATTTCGGTCGTTCCGCCCGCGAAAGTGTTGGCCACGGAGGTCGGAGTGAATCCGCCGCTCGGCACGGTTTGAGGCAAAAAGTATCCTGCCGAGCTTCCGGCATCGTTGTCCACCACCACCGCAGTGTTTGGAGCATACAGGTAGAACATTCCACCGCACCCCGAAGAAGCTCCTCCATTTCCATTGGCCTCGAAGGTGTAGGTGCAGCTCCCCGTGGTGCCATTGTTCACCCAGGTGCCGCCCGCATTTTTGTAATCGGC
>JASIKV010000058.1 GCA_030049455.1 Terriglobia bacterium | reverse complement strand
AGACCCCTCCCAACCAGCAGCGCCAGTAAGAATCGCAGTGCATTGACCCGCAGTACCCCCGCTGCCAGGACAAAGGCTTTCATCGGTGCGGGCGGAGGCAACAACGATGCAACCAGAATCGCCACAAAGTCGTTGCGCTCAAGCCATTTTTGAGCGCGCGCGATGGATTTCGGCGCGCTCTTGCGCCAAACGAACTTCCCGCCGCCACGGGCGATTCCGTAAAGCGCATAGACACCCGCAACCGATCCCAGTGTAGCGGCCAGCGCGTAGAGCAGCCACCATGCGGGCCGCCGGCTGGCCACTACAATGAGGGCGAGATCGTTCACCAGGGGCAGAGGAACGAATGAAGAGTCAAGAAACGAGATCGCAAAGATGCCCCATCCCCCGTAGAGGATCAAAACGCCGCCGAGTTTTGCGCTCAGGGACTTCAGCATGTTCCACGATCGCAAATTGCAGCGCGGGTGTCCTCACCCGCGGTCCGTTCGTGAATTATAGAGCCGCGGGTGGGGACACCCGCGCTACAAAATTCAAACTGCGCCACCAAGCAATCCTCCCACTTGACGCGCCTGTATCGCCGCTTTAGCATGGAAGGTTGGGTTTCTGTCAAAATTCATCACTGTGGGTCTCCGGGCGAATGATCGAGCGAATCACGGTTCGTGGCGCGCGCCAGCACAATCTGAAAAACATCAGCGTGGAGGTTCCACGCAATTCGCTGACCGTGGTCACGGGGCTGAGCGGCTCGGGAAAATCCAGCCTGGCATTTGATGTAATCTACGCCGAGGGGCAGCGCCGCTACGTTCAGACCCTCTCCGCATACGCCCGCCAATTCCTGGATCAGCTCGAACGCCCTGACGTGGATACCGTCGAGGGACTGAGTCCGGCGATTTCCATCGAACAGAAGACCACCAGCCGCAGCCCGCGTTCCACCGTGGGCACGATAACTGAGATCTACGATTACATCCGGCTGCTCTACTCTTCCATCGGCTTGCCGCACTGCCACCGCTGCGGCCGCCAAATCTCGCGACAGACCACCGAGAACATTGTGGCCTCCATCATGGCGCTGCGCGAAAGCGGCAGCGGCGCAAACGGCGAAGGCGAACGGGTGATGATCCTTGCTCCCATTGTGCGCGGGCGTAAGGGCGAATTTCGCAAGCTCTTCGAGCAACTCGCCGCCGACGGCTACCTTCGCGTGCGCGTGGACAAACAACTTCGGCAATTGGACGAGGAGATCAAGCTCGACCGGCGCAAGAACCACACCATTGAGGTCGTGATTGACCGACTGCTGCTCAAGCCGGGAATCGAAGGCCGCCTGGCCTCCTCCATTGAGACCGCCATGAAGCTGGCCAAAGGTATCGTGGAAGTGGCAATCGTGAATGGCGAAGAGCACCTCTACTCCCAGGAATGGGCGTGTGTGGAATGCGGCACCAGCATTCCGGCGCTCGAGCCGCGCTCGTTTTCGTTCAATAGCGTCTACGGCGCGTGCCCCACATGCCGCGGGCTGGGGAGCCTCTACTCTTTCGATCCCGCCAAAGTCATTGTGGATTGGTCGCGCCCGCTGCTGGAGGGCGGACTCGGACCCGGCGCGGGCTCCGGTTTCCTCCAGCGCAGTCTGATGCGCGCTGCCGAACAAATCGGATTCGATTTGAAAACTCCCTTCGAACGCCTTTCGCAGAAAGTGCAGAACCTTTTGCTCTACGGGAAAATTTCGGAGAAAGCGCCCGCCTCCACGGTCTTCACGGGAATTCTGCCGCTGCTCGACCGCTGGTACAAAGAGGCGAGTTCGGAAAGTTTTCGCGAGTGGTACAGCCAGTACATGTCCGCCGTGCCCTGCCCCAAGTGCCTGGGCAAGCGGCTGCGGCCGGAAAGCCTGGCGGTGAAAGTCATAGGGCTCTCCATTGCCGACCTGACTGCCCTGCCGGTAAACAAAACGCACGAGGCGATGGCAGATCTGAAGCTTACCCCACGAGAGGAATTGGTGGCGCGGCGAATTGTAAACGAAATCAACGAGCGCCTCGGATTCCTGAACGCCGTGGGATTGGGTTATCTCAGTCTCGACCGGTCGGCGTCCTCTCTTTCCAGCGGCGAAAGCCAGCGCATCCGCCTGGCCACGCAAATCGGCTCAAAGCTTCGCGGCGTGCTTTACGTTCTTGACGAACCCAGCGTGGGGCTGCACCCGCGCGACAACCAGCGCCTGCTGGAGACGCTTGAGCACCTGCGCAATATGGCCAACACCGTGTTGGTGGTCGAGCACGATGAAGAGACCATCCGCCGCGCCAATTACGTGATCGATCTCGGCCCGGGAGCAGGCAAGCAGGGCGGCCATCTGGTGGCAGCCGGACCGCCGGACAAGATCGCGGCCGCGGCCGATTCGCTGACCGGCAAGTACCTCTCGGGCGAGCTTCGCATCCCTGTGCCCGCAAGGCGCCGCTCAGCCAATGGAAAGCACCTGACAATTCTCGGAGGGCGCGCCAATAATCTGAAGAACATCGACGTGCGATTTCCCCTGGGCCTGCTCACCGTGGTGACCGGCGTTTCCGGCTCAGGAAAGTCGACGCTGGTGAACGACATTCTGCATCGCGCCATAGCCAAAAAGCTCTATCGTGCCATTGAGGAGCCGGGCGCGCATCGCTCCATCACCGGCCTCGAGCACCTCGACAAGATCATCGCCATCGACCAGTCGCCCATCGGCAGAACGCCACGCTCCAATCCCGCCACCTACACCGGCGTCTTCACGCCCATTCGCGATCTGTTCGCGATGCTGCCGGAATCGCGCGAGCGCGGCTACCGCCCGGGGCGATTCAGCTTCAACGTCAAGGGCGGACGATGCGAAGCGTGCCAGGGTGAAGGGCTGCGGCGCATCGAGATGAACTTCCTGCCTGACGTCTTCGTGACCTGCGAGGTGTGCCATGGGCGGCGGTATAACTCCGAAACTCTCGCGGTCAAATACAAGGGAGCATCCATTGCCGACCTGCTCGATATGACCGCGAAGGACGCCCTGCCGCTGCTTGAAAACATTCCACAGATTCGCCTGAAGCTTGAAACGCTGGTGGACGTGGGCCTGGGATACCTGCATTTGGGCCAGGCGGCGACAACGCTCTCCGGCGGCGAAGCGCAGCGCATCAAACTGTGCCGCGAGTTGAGCCGGCGGCAGACGGGCCGCACGCTCTACATTCTCGACGAGCCCACCACCGGCCTGCACTTTGCCGACGTCAAGCAGCTTATGGAAGTGCTCAATCGCCTGACCGACCTCGGCAACACCGTCATCATCATCGAGCATCACCTGGACGTGGTGAAGCAGGCCGACTGGATCATCGATCTTGGACCTGAAGGCGGAGAAGACGGCGGCCGCATCGTAGCGCAAGGCACGCCGGAGGATGTGGCGCGCGTGAAGAAGTCCTACACCGGCCAGGCGCTCGCGCCGCTGCTGAATGG
>JASIKV010000462.1 GCA_030049455.1 Terriglobia bacterium | reverse complement strand
AGCCGCTTTCCCGCTGCCGGCAAGATTAGAGTGCCCGCAGCCTTCCTGATCGACATCTGCGGACTGAAAGGACATCGCATCGGTGGCGCGCAGGTGAATGAAAGTCAGCCTCTGGTTCTGCTCAACCTGGGCGGAGCAACTGCGGCCGACGTAATCGCCCTTGCGCTGGACGTTCGGAAGACGGTGTGGAAGCGCACCGGCGCGGGGCTGGACATGGAGCCGGAATTGGTCGGTTTCTCCGAACACGAGCTGGCAGCCATCAATAATTTCAAACTGGATTGAATCGCCGTTTCACAGGGCTAAGGCCAACCTGACCCGCAAGGAAGATTCATGTTCGCTTTTCATCTCGCATCCTTCGTGCAGGGAAATTCCACGTGGATGTTTCTTGACCCGGCATTTGTGTGGCCGCAACCGCTCACTCCTGCGCACAGCCTGGGAATTTCCGCGCTGATTGCCACGCTCCCGCTCGTAGTCGTGCTGATTATGATGGGCGGGCTGCGAAAGAGCGGCGCACTTTCTGCCGGTCTGGGATTGGGAACAGCGCTCGTGCTGGGAATCTTCGTTTGGGGCATGCCGCTTCACCTTGCGGCCATGAGCATATTGTTTGGTTTCGTCTACGCCCTCTGGCCGATTCTCTGGATCGTCTTTGCGGCGCTGTGGATCTACAACCTTTGCGTCGACCTGGGGAATTTTGATTTGCTGCGGCGATGGATGAGCGTTCACGCCTCGGGCGATCCGTGCGTTCAAGCCATTCTGGTGGCGTTCTGTTTCGGCGCATTGCTGGAGGGCACGACGGGCTTCGGCTCACCCGTTGCCGTGGCCGGATTCCTCCTGCTGGGCCTGGGTTTCCCGGCACGCCAGGCAGTTACCCTGGCCCTGATTGCCAACACCACGCCCGTGGCGTTTGGAGGATTGGGAATTCCCGTCGTCGCGCTTGCGGGAGTGACTGGCCTCAATTTGATGAAGCTCTCGGCGATGGTCGGGAGGCAGCTTCCCTTTCTCTCGTTTATCCTGCCGGCATATCTGGTGTGGGTAGTTGCCGGTGCGAAGGGTTTGAAGAGGGCATGGCCGATTGCCCTGGCAGGCGGCGCGAGTTTTGCGCTCGCGCAATTCGCGTGTTCAAACTATTGGGGACCCTACGTTGTGGACGTGATCGCCTCCATGTTTTCCACCGCCTGCGTGATCGGCCTTCTGAAATTTTGGAATCCCCAATTCTCAGTGGAGTCCGCTGGAGATCTTGGAAGTCCAAATCAATCTTCATCCGAAGAAAGGCTAACGCGCTCGCAGTCCATCCACGCCTGGGCGCCGTGGGTCCTTTTGGCAGGAGTCATTGTGGCGTGGTCATACCTTCACCTCTTTGCCCTGGGCCAAATCAATATTCAGGTTCCCTACCTCCACAACTCGGTTTTCATCACGCTCTACAACAAGCCTTACGCTGCTATCTTCAATTTTCAGCCGCTGGCCGCAGGGACGGCGGGCTTGACCGCGCTGGTTCTAACCGCATTGTTCCTGCGGGCATCTCCTCGAATTGTCGCGAAGGCCGGGGTGAAAACTCTGATTCAACTTCGCATGCCTGCATTGACCGTGGGATTGATTGTTGCCCTGGCCTATCTCTACAACTACTCGGGAATGGCTTACACCTTGGGCGCTTTCCTTGCGGGAATGGGAAAACTCTTTCCACTGGTAAGCGGTCTGCTGGGGTGGATTGCCTGCTTCCTGAGCGGCAGCGATACCTCCAGCAATCTCCTCTTCGGAAACCTGCAAGTTGCCGCAGCACACCAGATCGGCGTGAACCCCATCCTGCTGGCCGCCACAAATTCTTCGGGCGCCGTAACCGGAAAAATGATCTCGCCGCAAAACATTGCCGTCGGGGTGACCACCGTGGGCCTGGTCGGCCACGAAGGCGATATCGTGCGGTCCACGATCGGCCACAGTCTTCTCCTGGCGCTGCTGCTATGTCTCATTGCCCTGGCACAGGCCTACTGGCTTGGCTGGATGGTTCCCTGAGCGGCATCCGTGTTAGACTGGGCCGGTGGCGGCAATTTTCCACCGCTTGGCGCCCCTGATTGATTCAAAGCGGAGTCTTAATGTCCACCAGCCGGCAAGGAGAAGGTACGGATTCGCTTCAAGTTCCCCTGCCTATTGAGAGTACAGAGCGCCAAGGCTCTTTGATCTGGGCATTGGTGCAAACACTCCGTCCGCAGCAATGGGTAAAGAACGGCTTCATCTTTGCGGCGCTGATTTTCTCACAAAGCCTGACGCGTTGGGATCGTTGCCGGCAAGCGCTTTTGGCCACCGTAGTATTCTGTTTGGTTTCAAGCGCTGCATACGCTCTCAACGACATATTCGACGCGGAAGAAGACCGCCATCATCCCATCAAGAAACTGCGCCCAGTTGCCTCAGGCCGCCTCAGCGTCCGGGGAGCGGGGCTTGCAGCTCTGATCTTCGGAGGCGCGGGACTCCTCGAAGCCTGGAGATTGAACACGGGGTTTTTCGAAACGGTCGCTGCCTACGTTGTGGTCAACATACTCTATTCCGCCTTCCTCAAGCGAGTTCCCCTGCTGGACGTTTTCATTGTTGCGGCGGGCTTCCTCTTTCGCGTCATTGCCGGCGGACTGGCGATTAATGTTTCCATTTCTCCCTGGCTGATTGTGTGCACGACCCTGCTATCGCTGTTTATTGCCCTCAGCAAGCGGCGGCACGAACTGGTTCTGCTCGGCTCACATGCCTCCGAGCACCGGGCGATCCTGGCGAACTACACGCCGTATTTCCTGGACCAGCTCATCAGCATTGTCACCGCGTCAACCGTAGTTTCATACGCGCTCTACACATTGTCGCCCGATGTCCAAAACAAATTTCCCGGCAAACGGCTGGAGATCACCATCCCCTTTGTTCTGTTCGGGATTTTCCGGTATCTGCACCTCATTCATCACGACTCGCAAGGCGGCGATCCCACGCGCGCGCTCCTTACCGACCCCGTGTTGCTGTCGGTCGTGCTTTCCTGGGCAGCGTGCGTCATCCTGATCATCTATCTTTGAAGGGCCTTCAGTCGTCAGTCATCAGTTTTCAGCTATTTGCCGTTGGCGAGCGAAATCCGTTTTTCTTAGGTTTGACCGTGTAGAGACTGGCAAAACTGATTGCTGAAAACTGAGGGCTGACAACTGAATTTTTATGAATCCTCC
>JASIKV010000057.1 GCA_030049455.1 Terriglobia bacterium | reverse complement strand
TGCGTTCATTGTTTCCGTTGCGTACGGGGCGAAGGCGAGCCGATTGCCTGGGACCGTGGCTACGAATGGGCGCGGTTCGCCGAAGGTGTGAAGAAGCCGGTGTGGCCAAGCGGATTCTCAAAGTCATTGCATATTCGGGTGGTCGATGCTGGAGACTGCGGCGCTTGTCTTTCCGAAGTGAGACAGATCAACAACCCGTACTACAACATGCACCGGCTTGGGTTCTTTTTAACTCCCACGCCGCGCAACGCTGACATCCTGCTGGTCGTCGGACCTGTGACGGAACAAATGCGGAAGCCATTGCTTGAGACATATGAGGCAATGCCCACTCCAAAGCTCGTTATGGCAGTGGGAGCCTGTGCGCTGTCTGGCGGCGTTTTCGGTCCAAGTATTTTTTCAGGCCCGGGGGTGGGGAGCGTTCTTCCTGTGGACATCGAAGTGCCGGGCGCGCCGCCACCCCCCCTCGCTATTCTCCACGGCTTGCTGGTCGCGGCTGGAAGAAAGAGTCCGGTTACAAATGCGCATAGGATCAAGACCGAGAGAGTTCCATGATCCCGCAATTTGTTCTAGTGGTTTTTTTGGCTTTGTGCCTCAGCGGTATGGTTGCTGCCTTTGTCTTCAGTGACCGCAAAGTCTTGACGCTGGTCGCATGGTTGGGCGTGGGAGCATCCCTGGCCATGCTCGGAGCGGGCGCGCTTGGCATAGCGGGGAGGGGATTCTCGTTCCAGCTATGGACTGTGGCGCAGATGGGAGCCTTGTCATTCTCGATCGATTCACTGTCTGGACTGTTCATGTGCGTCTCCGCTCTTGTTTTTTTGCCGGTATCCGTATATTCGGAGGGTTACCTCAGGCACTATCTGGGTCTCTTCAGTATGCGCTCATTTTGTGCCTGCTACTTTGGGATGCTGATCTCGGTTGTCCTAGTTCTCACAGCCGCAGACGTTGTGAGCTTCCTGGTTGGCTGGGAATTGATGTCGATCATCGGCTATTTGCTGGTGAATCACCAGCGGCGGGGCCAAGAGGACCCGCACCCTGGTTACATGATGCTGACAATGGGAGAGGCGGGGTTTGTGGCCGTCACCTTAGCCTTTCTTGTTTTGGCGGCCTGGTCTGGTGGCTTGAGTTTCTCCTCGCTTCGACTCGGAGGACTATCCATTAGTTTTCCCGTGCGATGGTTTGTCTTTCTGCTGTCGTTCTTTGGCTTTAGTGTCAAGACGGGGTTGGTCCCCTTCAATCGCTGGCTGTCCAAAGCTCACCCCGTTGCACCTGCCAATGTCTCTGCCTTCCTGTCCGGAGCACTGTTGAATTTAGGTATTTACGGGATCACTCGGTTTAATCTCGACCTCGCACCTGTAACCACGCTTGGACCTGGATTAATAATGTTGGTGACTGGCACGATCTCCGCTTTGGTCGGGATTCTCTACGCTAACCGCGAGAATGACATGAAGACCATGTTGGCCGAGAGTTCCATCGAAAATATGGGGATTGTTAGTGCTGGATTAGGCGCGGGAATGGTGTTCTACAGCCTGCACATCTCCGTCTTGGCAGGAATTGCCTTCGTGGCAGCCTTCTACCACATGATTAACCATTCCGTGTACAAATCACTGCTGTTTTTTGGCGCCGGCTCTATAGACGCGGCCATGGGCACGCGGGACATGAACCGATTAGGGGGGCTTATTAGATTCCTTCCTTGGACCGCTGCCTTCTTTTTGGTTGGCTCACTTTCGATCTCTGCCCTACCACCTTTCGGCGGATTTGTCAGCGAGTGGCTTACTCTCCAAGCGCTCCTACAGAGTGCAACGCTCAGCTCGTCTGGTGCAAGAGTTGTTTTTGCGCTTTGTGGCGCAGCTCTAGCTCTAACTGCGGCGCTTGCGGTAACGTGCTTTGTAAAGACTTATGCGATGAGTTTTCTCGGAATGTCGCGGTCGAATGGACGCGAACTCAACGCCCACACCGACGTTTCCATGAAGATGGCCATGGGTTTTCTCGCCATACTTTGTTTGGCGCTGGGACTCCTGCCGACGTATGTTGTCCCCATGCTTGATCGGTCCGTCAGCAATTTGGTCCATACGAGCACCATTGACGCCTTGGTTCCGCCGTTCTTCACAACAACCATGGAGGACGGATCCTTGCCTGCCGCCTTTAGCGCGGAGTTCCATGATTTGGGGGGGCAGGTCGGGCGCGGGATTTTGCCAGGGCGAGGTCTCGTCGTGCTTCATCGGGGCGGGCCGTTGAATCCGGTAGTTTTCGCAATGTCCACCAGCTATACAGTCGTGGTGCTGGTTTTTCTCCTGGGTTCCACTTACTTATTGGTTCGGAAATGGCCGGCCCGGAGAATGCTCAGCGTTCGCAAACCCGTATGGGCAGGAGGATTATCATCCCTGTCGCCCGAGCTGACCTATACAGCGACGGGCTTCTCAAACCCTGTTGCGGTGACGTTTAGTGCGGTCTTTCATCCTACTCGGGTTGAAGACAGCAGCGAAATGGTGGGACATCACTTTCGGATGGCAATTCGAAGGTTGGTTAAGGAAGTTCACGTTGTCGATCGGCTTGTCCTCGATCCCGTGAACACGCGGATACACGAGGTGGCCAATCGGCTTGCCCGCATGCATCATGGAAGGTTGAACTCGTACGTGGCGTACATCCTGGCTACGTTCCTAACGATATTGCTTTCTGCGCGCATCCCCGAGAGCTACCAATTGACAATCAGTCCTTGCGTAATTGTTATCATTGTGTTGCTCGCAGACCGTATCTTGTAGCGCAAGGGGGGCGCGATTCGCAGGCCGCCTAGCGACGGTGGTTGCAGGATAATCAGCTCCTCAGCAGAGGGCGAAAAGCGAAGGCACATATGAAAGGTCAATGATGGTTACACAGGTCCTAGTCGTCTCGTTCGTTATTCTCTCCGGCCTTGGAATTACCGTATCCGCGCTTTTTCCCCAGAAAGCGATCCCTCGGGAACTCTTTTGGATGGGATCTGTCGTCTCATTAGTGATTTGCGCCCTTGGGATGGAAGGTTTGGCTAAAGGTACAACCCTTTCCATAACCCTATGGGCCCTGCCAGGGCTAGGAACCCTGACTCTCACCCTTGACCATCTTTCCTCCCTGTTTTTGCTAATTACAGGTCTCATTTATCTCGCCACCTCAATCTTCTCTCGCCGCTATCTGGAACATTACGTCGGCCATTTCAACTTGCGTTCGTTTGGTGTTGTGTATCACGCGCTGTGTATATCGGTAGTGTTCATTTTGCTGGCGGGTGATGTTGTTTTGTTCTTAATCGCGTGGGAGGTCATGTCAATTCTCGCTTTCCTCCTGGTGAATTTCCAGGCACCGAAAGACGAAAACCGGGAGGCTGGTTACGTGATGTTAGGCATGAGCGAGGCGGGTTTCATTGCGGTTACTCTCGCCTTCTTGATACTGGGAAATGCATCCGGGGGCTTGGGATTCGAGTCGCTCCGGGCAGGCGGTGTTCATGCCGGATCGGGGCTACGTTGGGGAGTATTTCTACTTTCCTTTGCAGGTTTTGGTGTCAAGGCTGGACTCTTCCCGTTTAATCGCTGGATGCGTGACGTCTACGCCGCTGCTCCGGCCAACGTCTGTGCTCTATTCTCGGGCGTGCTGCTCAACTTGGGAATCTATGGGATCGTGCGATTGAACGTAGACCTGGTCCCCGTTCTTGCCTCGGGCCCGGGCCTGATTATGCTGGTGATCGGAACGATTTCCGCCCTGGTGGGAATCCTCTATGCGAACCGCGAGAACGATCTGAAAACCATGCTTGCGGAAAGCTCTACGGAGAATATGGGGATTGTGGTTGCCGGTCTCGGCGCAGGACTGGTATTCACTGCCGCACGGCTTCCAATTCTTGCCGGTATCGCAATCATTGCCTCCTTGTACCACATGCTGAACCATTCGACGTATAAGTCCCTCCTCTTTTACGGCACCGGCGCTGTGGATACAACCACCGGGACAAGGGACATGGACCGGTTGGGAGGGTTGCTTAAAATCCAGCCATGGATCGGCGGATTTTTCCTGGTGGGGGTTCTTGCCATATCCGCATTTCCACCCTTCAATGGCTTTGTGAGTGAATGGCTGACGTTGCAAACGCTCCTGCAGAGCGCAACGCTTCCTCCGTCCGGGGTCAAAGTCATCTTCGCGCTGTGCGGCGCAGTTCTGGCTCTAACTGCGGCCCTCGCCGTGACTTGTTTTGTGAAGGTCTATGCAATGAGTTTTCTTGGCGTATCGAGGTCAAGTGAAAATGTGCAGAACGGTCGTGTGAATCGCTCCATGCGAGTGGGGATGGGCTTTCTGGCAGTGCTTTGCCTGGGTCTTGGGATTCTACCCACCTACGTGATCTCCGTACTTGACCGGCCTGTGAGCGACTTGATCCATACGACGGCCGTGGGCGCTTTGGTGCCGCCGTTTTTCAAGGCCGGCTCGGGTGGGCTTTTACCGCCTGCATTTGTCTCGGAATTCCATGATTTGGGCGCCCAAACGGGAAGTGGCTTTCTGCCGGGGCCGGGACTGGTTGTTCTGCATCGAGGAGGGGCCTCAAACCCTGTGGTTTTCGCAATGTCCACAAGCTATACCGTCGTGGTCCTGATCTGTCTCCTGGGTTTGACGTTTCTTCTGGTTCGATGGTGGGGGGAGCGCCACGGGGGCGCCGTCCGCAAACCTATTTGGGCCGGAGGTCTGCGTCCACTGCCGCCGGAACTGACTTATACCGCAACAGGGTTCTCGAACCCCGTGCGAGTGACTTTCAACGCCATCTTTCACCCTACAGAGGTGGAGGACAGCAGCGAAATGGTGGCGAAACATTTTCGGATGGC
>JASIKV010000461.1 GCA_030049455.1 Terriglobia bacterium | reverse complement strand
CGTAGATTCCGTTGTCGCCGGGCGCTCGACAGGAATGCCCAGAATATCGGCTTGGAATTGGCAGAGAAAATCATTGCGCGTCGCGCCGCCGTCCACGCGCAAGGCTTGAGGCCGCAAGCCGGAATCACGAGCCATCGCGTCCACCACTTCTCGTGTCTGGTAGGCAATGGATTCGAGTGCGGCGCGCACCAGGTGCGCACGATTCGCACCGCGCGTCAGGCCGGTGATGGTTCCACGCGCGTAGGCGTCCCAGTGCGGCGCGCCCAGTCCTACGAACGCGGGGACCAGATAGACTCCGGCCGTATCGGGGACGGAGCGCGCCAGGGCCTCGCTATCCGCAGCGTCCTGGATCAGCTTCATCTCGTCGCGCAGCCATTGAATGGCGGCGCCGGCAATAAACACGCTGCCTTCGAGCGCGTACTCCGTGCGGCCTTCGTTTCCCCATGCCACGGTGGCGAGCAACCCGGATTCGGAACGAGGGATTTCCGCGCCGGTGTTCATGAGCAGAAAGCATCCCGTCCCATAAGTGTTCTTCACCATGCCGTGCTGGAAGCATTGCTGCCCAAACAGCGCGGCCTGCTGATCTCCCGCCACACCCGCAATGCGAACGGGCGCGCCGAACAAGGCCGTTTCACCCAGAACGGCGCTGGAAGGTCTTACTTCCGGCAGAATTGATGCGGGGATGGCAAAGTAATTCAGGATCTCAGGGTCCCAGGCCAGCGTGTGCAAATTGAAAAGTAGCGTTCGTGAGGCGTTTGAAACGTCTGTCGCGTGAACTTTCCCGCGGGTCAGGTTCCAGATTAGCCAGGAATCGATTGTTCCGCAAGCAAGCTCGCCGCGCTGCGCCCGTTCGCGGGCGCCGGGAACGTTTTCGAGCAGCCAGGCGATTTTGGTTCCGGAAAAATACGCGTCCGTCACCAATCCGGTTTTCTCGCGGAGGACGCGATCGAAGCCCTCGGAGCGAATCCGGTCGCACAGGGCCGCCGTCCGCCGGCATTGCCAGACGATGGCGTGGTAAAGCGGCTGGCCCGTCGCCCGATCCCACAGCACCACCGTCTCGCGCTGATTGGTGATGCCGAGCGCCGCCAAATCTTCTGCCCTGATTTGCGCTTCGACTAGAACTTTCTCCGCCACCGCCAACTGCGATTGCCAGATTTCATGGGCGTCGTGTTCCACCCAGCCCGGCTGCGGATAATACTGCTTGAATTCGCGGCTCGCGGCGAACTGCGGCTGGCCCTCATGGTCGAACAAGATGGCCCGCGAACTTGTGGTCCCCTGATCCAGCGCCAAAACGTATCGAGACATGCACGACCCTCCCGGCTCATTCTATAGTCGAATTGAGTTGGGGTGGTAGACGGTAGGTGGTAGGCGGCATACGGCGGGCCGGGGGCAGCGCCTCAGCCTCAGAATTGTAGCGCGGGTGTCCCCACCCGCATCGGTTTCGCGGCTGGGGACAGCCGCGCTACAACTCCGGACCGCGCGCCGTCTGACACGGCCAAGATGCCCGTGCCAAGCTGCAAGTTATTTGCCCGGGGGAATCCGCCGCTTCAGCTCGTCGAAAAAGTTGAGCAGCATGGTGACGTGGACGGAGTCCTTTTCGCCCGCCGGAGTTTCCGGCAGGGCCAACACCACGAAGCGCTTGCCGTCCGGCGCCAGATCCAGATTCAACGTCCCAGGTGAGAAAAGCTGCTTGTCCGACCACAAGCGGGGTTTGCCGGGCACGAACGAGTCGCCCTCCACCCGGTAGTCCACCACCATGATGCGATTGTCGTGGGTCTCGTAGAAAAGCTCGCGCCCATTGTTCGCCCAGAAAGCAAACCCTCCGTCAACCGCCGAAACCTGCCACTTCCCTCCGCTCGCGGCCGGGAAGGGCCGGACGTAAACTTCGACGTTTCCCGATTCATCTGAGCGGTAAGCGATCCAGCGGCCGTCAGGAGAGAATCTCGGAAATGCTTCATCCGCAGGGGTGCGCAGGAAGGGCTCCGGCTTGCCGGGCTTGGGATGTTGGGCGTCGGTAAGGTCGAGCGGCAAGGTCCAGAGATCGCGTGTGGAATCCGGAGTAGTTTCGTGGTACGCCAGCCACCGGCCATCGGGAGATATGGACCAGGGAGTTACAGCATTTGTGCTCTCCAGCAACTGCTGGGGTTCTCCCGCCCCATCGCTGCGCGCCCAGTAAATTACGTTCTTGTCCCCCTGCGTCGTCCTGAACACCAGATGCTTGCCGTCCGGCGCCCACACTGGCAGAACCGCATGGCCGCTGAAGGTCAGTCGGGTGGTCGTGTCCCGATCCATGTCGTAAATGTAAATATCCGGGCCATCGCCCACGTAGGCCAGTTTCCGCCCATCTGGCGAGAGGTGCGGAAGCGTTCCGGTGCCCGGCGGGCCAAGCAAGGATATCTTGCCGGAAGTGTCCAGCCACGCGAATTGCCAGGATTGAGCGGCGCTCTTGCCCGCCGCATATACGAAAGTCCCCGTCGTGGAAAAATCAAACTCGCCGCCGCCAGTGGTTGCATTGGCGGCCACATCCTCCAGCAGGGGCGTGGGTGCGCCGCGCACTTCCAGGCGCTCCAGATCGAACCCCACGCCAAACAGCACGCCCTGGTGCAAATACACCAGGTGCCCGCTGGGCAGGTAGCGGCCGTAATACCCTCCACGCACCAAGGTCTTCACCTGGCCAGTTTTGAGCGAGAGAGCTTCAATACTGGCGTTGTCGTATCCGGCAGTACTGGCCGAGCCCGTAAACAGGACCGCCGCCCCGCCCGGCACGATCTGCGGCCAGCGGTGCGTGATCTCGCCCGGACCCAGCTTTGTGAGCGTTTCGTCGGGGCCCCCGGCCGCGGGAATCCGCGACAGGGGACTCAAGTGTCCCATGGCCGCGACAATGTTTCCGTCCTCCCCCCAATCGCCTCCCTCCGGGAACCTGCTCGTGGTACCCAACTTCACCGGCGCCCCGCCTTGCACGGAGATTTTCATTAGTTGTCTGTCGGTAAAAAACCCGATCCATTGGCCATCGGGAGAGAAAAACGGATCGGTGCCGCCTTCCGTTCCTGCCAAGACCGTAGCCCGAGCCTGATCGAGCAGGCGGGTGGCGAGTTGCGGCTTTCCGCCCGGCCCGTGCACGGGGAACACCAGTCGCCGGCCATCGGGCGAAATCGCCACGGTGAGATTAAGCCCCGGCATGGCCTCCGGCCCGAGATTGACGTCCAATCGCGTGAGGGGCTGCTCCACCGGGCGTGTGGCGCGCCACAGCAGAACGACGGCGACGATCGCCATCGTGGTCGTCGCTGCCGCCAACGCCCAGGGCAGGGCGCGTTGTAGCGCGGGTGTCCTCACCCGCGATTCGGCCGCCGGTGGGGACCCCGGCGCTACAGCACCTGCGCCCGAAAGAACTTCGTCGAGCGCAATGCGTGCATCGCCGATGTCGCGCAACCGTTGCTTGCAGTCCTTCTGCAAACAGCGCTGCAACAGAACGCGAACGTGCGTGGGCGTGTCCTTGGGGAGCTCGGTCCAATCCGGCTCATTCTTCAGCACCGCCGCCAGCGTCTCCGCCACCGTCTCGCCGGGAAACAGGGTCTTGCCCGTCAGCATCTCGTACAGCACGCAGCCAAACGCCCAGATGTCCGCGCGCCGATCCACCGGCTTGGCCTTGGCCTGCTCGGGCGACATGTACGCCGCGGTGCCCAACAAAACGCCCGCCTGCGTCGCCAGGTGGCTCACGGTCGGTGAATTGGCGCCGCTCGCTTCCTTCGCCTCGCCTTGCACGGCCTTCGCCAGGCCGAAATCGAGAATCTTCACCGAGTCATCGGCCGCGACTTTGATGTTCGCGGGCTTCAGGTCCCGATGCACCACCCCGCGCTCGTGCGCGTATTCGAGGGCGCCGGCGATCTGCCGCGCCATGTGCAGGGCTTCGTCAATGGGGATCGGTCCCTGGGCGATGTGGTCGGAGAGCGTCGGCCCTTCCGCCAACTCCATCACCAGCGCGTGGGTTTGGCCGGAGTCTTCCAGGCCGTAAATCGAAGCAATGTTGGAGTGATTCAAAGAGGCCAGCAGCGTCGCTTCCCGCTGGAAACGCGCCAAGCGCTCGGCGTCGCAGGCAAACGCCTCGGGGAGCACCTTGATCGCCACGTCGCGGCCGAGTTTGCTGTCGCGGGCGCGGTACACCTCGCCCATCCCGCCCGCGCCAATCGCCGCGAGAATTTCGTAGT
>JASIKV010000460.1 GCA_030049455.1 Terriglobia bacterium | reverse complement strand
CACGCCGCGAGAATCCGCTGGCTGGATTGTTGGGTTTCTTCTTCTTCCTCATGATGGGCTCCTGTGAGGGTAACGCTGATTGTGAATCGCCGAACCGGAGTTGATGGCGCTTCCATTGATTTTCGAACGACCGTCAAATCTCGAGCCGCCCTGAGTCCAGAGCGCGATATTATACCACCAGAAAACCCGAAGGGCGCAGTGGGGGTTCACTTTTGCCATTCTTGACACTTCCCGCCATCGCCGATAAAATGAATTGAGGCTCAGCTTACCGCGAACTTGCTGATTACCTCGATACAGGGTCTAACTTGATGGAGCACAGCGACTTATCGAATCGGTGCCAGGACATTCTTGTGGCCGTGGTGCGCCAGTTCATCGCCAGCGGCTTTCCGGTGGGCTCAAAGGCCCTGTCGGAGCAGATGCCGGAGCCTTTAAGCCCGGCCACCATCCGGGCGGTCTTCGGCGAACTGGAAGACTTCGGCTTCCTGTTGCAGCCGCACATTTCCGCCGGACGTGTGCCTACTGAAAAGGCCTATAGATTTTATGTGGAGCGGGTGGTGCGCGGCGCGCGCCTGGGCGTGGACACGGAGCGCTACATTGACCAGTCGCTGCGCAGCGACGCCGACCGGCCCGAGCGGCTGATGGTAAAAGCTTCACGCACGCTTTCGGAGGTTTCGCGCAACGTCGGCCTGGTGCTGGCGCCGGCGATGGAAGAAAAGCTGCTCGAGCATATCAAATTCATCAATCTTCCCAGCAGCGGGGCCGACCATCGCGTGCTGGTGGTGATCGTATCGAAGCCCGATCTGGTGGAAAACCGCGTGGTGCGGCTGGAAGACACCTTTACGCAGGAGGAGCTGGACGCGGCGGCCAACTTCCTGAACTCGGAATTCCGCGGCTGGTCGCTGGGAACCATCCGCCTGGAAGTTTTCCATCGCATGGAAGCGGAAAAACTGCTTTGCGACCGCATGCTGAAGAACGTGGCCACGCTTTTCATGTGGGGGGCGCTGTCGGAAAGCGAGTCGGGCGGGCTGATTGTGGATGGCACGGCGAAAATCCTGGAGCACCCGGAATTCGCCGACGTGCAGAAGATCAAGCAGCTTGTCAAAACGCTGGAAGAAAAGGCCAAGCTGGCGCGAATTCTGGAGGCCTGCCTGCAAACGCCGGAGGCGGGCGTGCGCATCCTGATTGGCAGGGAAAACTCCGAAGCGCAGATGCACGATTGCACGCTGGTGGTGGCGCCGCTGCACTATCGCCAGCGCGCGGTGGGCGCGCTGGGTGTGGTGGGGCCCATGCGCATGGAATACGACCGCGCCATGGGAGCCGTTGAGTACGTGGCCGACTTGTGCAGCCGGTTGCTGAGTTCGGATTAAATTAGTCCTCAGCCGTCAGTCAACAGTAGTCAGTAAAAGCAGTTGCTGAAAACTGATGACTGACGACGGATTACTGACTAAGGGTTTTCATGGACAAGGAACACGAATGGATGACGCCCAGCGAGCCGGGCGGGCAGGAAGAGGAAGACTCCGAGGCGCCCGGCAACGGGAGCGGTGTGGCGGCGCCCACGGCTGCGCAATCGGGGAGTGCCGAGGCCTCCGAGAAACTTCAGGCCGAAAAGAAAGACCTTTATGACCGCCTGTTGCGCAAGCAGGCTGAGCTGGATAATTTCCGCAAGCGCACGCAGAAGGAGAAGGAAGACATCCGGCAATACGCGGCAGAGAGCCTGATTCGCTCACTGCTGCCCACCCTCGACGGCTTTGAGCGCGCTCTGCAGCGCCGCGACGCGGCCGTTCCGCCCGCTTTCTATCAGGGAATGGAACTGATCTACCGGGAACTCTACGGAGTGCTGGAGCGCGCCGGCGTGACGCCCATCGATACGGCAGGCCAGGTCTTCGATCCTTATCTTCACCAGGCGGTCGAAACCGTGAACGCGCCCGACCGCCGCGAGCATGAGATTGTGGAAGAGCTGCAACGGGGCTACCGTTTGAAAAACAAGCTGCTGCGCCCGGCCATCGTGAAGGTGGCGACGGGGGGCAAGAGCGAATGATAAGTTTTCAGTCGTCAGTTGTCAGTCGTCAGTAAAGGCATTTACTGAGTACTGATGACTGATGACTGAAAACTCCTAAGAGGCTCATTCTTGAAACAAAAGCGCGACTATTACGAAGTGCTCGAAGTAAAGCGGGAGGCCACGGAGCAGGAGATCAAGACCGCCTATCGCCGCCTGGCCATGCAGCACCACCCCGACCGCAATCCTGACCGCAAGGAGCAGGCGGAGGAGAAATTCAAGGAAATCACCGAAGCCTACAGCGTGCTCGCGGACCAGCAAAAGCGCGCCATGTATGACCGCTTTGGGCATGCCGGGCTGGGCGGGTCAGGCGGAGGTGCGCCGGACTTCAGCTTAACGATCTTCAGCGACTTCGGCGACATTTTCGGCGACCTGTTCGGCTTTGGCGATGTTTTTGGCCGCTCGGGGCGGGGAGGCCGGACTCCCGCCGGCGTGGACCTGCGCTACGACCTGGAAATCACTCTGGAAGAGGCGGCCACGGGACTCGAAACCAAAATCAAGATTCCGCGCTGGGAAGCGTGCGAGGCCTGTGAGGGTTCCGGCGCAAAACCCGGCAGCAAACCGCTCACCTGCCAGGCCTGCGGCGGGCGCGGGCAGCTTCGCCATCAGCAGGGATTCTTCACCGTCACCCGCACCTGCCCGCAGTGCCAGGGCGCAGGGCAGGTGATTCGCGATGCCTGCCCCAAGTGCATGGGCGAAGGCCGCGTGAAGAGCGAACGGGTGCTGGACCTGCGCATTCCACCCGGCGTGGATGATGGCACGCGCCTGCGCGTGGCGGGCGAAGGCGGAGTGGCGGGGCGCGGGGGAGTAGCCGGCGACCTGTACGTCATTTTAAAGGTTCGCGAGCACGAGTTCATCGAGCGGCGCGGCGAAGACCTCTACTACACCGTTCCCATTTCGATTTCCCAGGCGACGCTGGGCGCGGAAATCAAGGTGCCAACCCTGCGAGGGGAAGATTCGCTGCGCATTCCGGAGGGGACGCAGAGCGGGTCGGTGTTCCGCAAGCGCGGTCTGGGCATGCCGAGCCTTGAGGGGCACGGGCACGGCGACCTGTACATCTCCGTCTTCGTGGTTACGCCCACGCGCCTTCCGCGCGAGCATCGCCGCACGATTGAACTTCTGGCCCCGGTGGTGCGCGTCGATAACCACCCGCTCGAGCGGCGAGCCGCCGAAAAGGTGAAGGACATCTATGGCTGATTGGGGAACTGTGATATAAGGCGTGGTTTGGTTTCAAATTCAAGTATGAAATTTTAAGTTTGAAATTCCAGCGAGGGAGGCCCCCAGCTCACCGGGGCAGGGGTGGAACTTGGCGGCGCCTGACGAATCCAACGGCTCGACGACCGTACACAAGTGGTTTTTCGAAACCCGCTACTGGCTGCGCGACCTGATCCTTTCCGTGCTGCTGGCCTTCATCGTCATCGTTTTCCTTTACCAGCCCGTGCAGGTGGAAGGCACCAGCATGATGCCCCACCTGGAGAATCACGAGCGCATCTTCATCAACAAGTTCATGTACCGCTTCCGGCCGATTGCGCGCGGCGATGTGGTGGTCTTTCGCTACCCGCTCGACCCCTCAAAGTCATACATCAAGCGCGTGATCGGATTGCCCGGTGACGTGGTGAGCATTCGCGATGGGCACGTGATGGTGAACGGCAAGGTGCTGAGCGAGCCCTACGTGGCGGCCAGCTACTTTGACGACCAGAGTTACGCGCCGGTGAAAGTTGAACCCAATCACTATTTTGTGCTCGGCGACCACCGCAGCTCTTCGAGTGACAGCCGCGTGTGGGGCACGGTCGATCGGCAGGCCATCTACGGCAAGGCGGTGCTGGTCTACTGGCCGCTGGACCAGTGGGGATGGGTCAGGTAATCCCGTGAGCGAAATTCGAAACTCGAAACTCGAAATTCGTGCTCTGCGCTTCGCGCCGGGGCCTACGATTTTCGAATTTCGATTTTCGAATTTCCATCTTTTCTCGAAGGAGTGTGAATGGACGCAATTCTCGCCTTAGAGGACGGCAGAATCTTCCGGGGGCGCGGCTTTGGCGCCTCCAGCGAGCGCTTTGGCGAGGTCGTCTTCAACACTTCTCTTTCCGGCTACCAGGAAATTCTTACCGACCCTTCGTACTCCGGCCAGATCGTTATCCTGACTTACCCGCATATCGGGAATTACGGCACCAACCTGCTGGACGGCGAGTCCACCCGGCCCTACGCCGAGGGTTTGGTGGTGCGCGAACTTTCCGAACTGGCCAGCAACTGGCGCTCGCAGGAGGATATCTCCGCGTTCCTCGATGGCCATGGGATTCCCACCATCTCGCACATCGA
>JASIKV010000056.1 GCA_030049455.1 Terriglobia bacterium | reverse complement strand
CACTGCTTGCCCTCTTTCTTGGCATACTCGGGTTTCCCCAGACCTGACGGCAAAGCCAGGAAGGCGGCAAAGACCACAAGAACTCCGATCCGAATGAGCTTCATAAAATGAGTACCTCCTCAAATGAGGCTTAAGAGATCTGCCGACAGGATGTCATTTGTCAGCATCTCACAAATCTCTGAAAGCATTCCGATTGCCACTCACGGCCGCTTGTTGAAATCTTGTACAGTTAGGAAACGGCGAAACTTAGCGTGCCGCACCCTGATGCACCTCGTTGCATAGAAACCATTTGCGTGAAATCTCCGACACTTTTGCGGGAAATGACTCACCCCTCTATGAAAGCGGACGGCAAAATGCCTGGGGTCAAATTGTCCGAGCACTCCATCTTGATGAAGACAAACGGTCAACGCTCTCTACACCGGACGCGAATCAATGGCGGTCTACAAATTAGTGAATGGCATGCAATTTGCCTTTTGGTTGAGCGGAAGCTCGAAGTGACGGACTTTATGCCCTTCGGGAAGGACAAGGACTCATGAACCTGCTGGTGGTGGGAATCAGTCATAAGAAAGCTCCCCTGGAACTCCGCGAGAGGTTTGCAGTGAACGAGCGCACTCTGCCTGAAGCCCTGCGCAAGCTTCAACGGGAGCCGGAAATCGAGGAAGCAGCCATCATCTCGACGTGCAATCGCGTTGAATTCGTGTTGGCGGCATTTGAAAAGCAGGATGGCATGGCAGGCTTCCGCCGTTTCGCGGAGGCTTTTTATGGATTGCGGTTCGATGAATACGCCCAATACTTTTCCGAGTATCGCAGTGAAGAAGCGGTGCGCCACGTGTTCCGAGTCGCCGCGGGGTTGGATTCACTGATCGTGGGCGAGCCCCAGGTTCTGGGGCAGGTGAAGCGCGCCTATCTGCTGGCAAAGGAAGCGGAGACTTGTGGCAGCACTCTGGAGTCGGTGTTCCAATGCGCTTTCAACGCCGCCAAGCGTGTGCGCACGGAAACGAACGTGGCGGAAGCGCATGTCTCCGTCAGCTCAGCCGCCGTGGAAATGGCGGAGCAGGTGTTCGGCGGACTGCAGGGCAAGACGGTGATGATCATCGGCGCCGGACAAATGGGCGAGCTTGCGGCGCGCCACCTGATTTCCAAAGGCGTGGCTGCAATGCTGGTGAGCAATCGCACCCACGCGCACGCCGTCGCTCTGGCCCGTGAGCTGCGCGGGTTGGCCGTGCACTTCGGCGAAATCTGGCATGCGATGCGCCGCGCCGACATCGTGATCAGCTCCACCGGCTGCCCTCATTTCATCATCACCCGCGACGACATGGAGCGGTTGATGGCGGAACGTCAGGGTCGGCCGCTTTTCCTGATGGATATCGCTCTTCCGCGTGATGTGGACCCGAAAGTCCGCGAAGTGCCCGGCTGCACTCTCGTCAACCTCGATGGGCTTGAAAAAGTGGCGCAGCAGAACCTGTTGCAACGGCAGGGGGCCATGGAAGCAGCGGTCGGAATTCTGGACCAGGAAATTGCCCTCTTCCGCGAGCGCCAGGAACAGCTTAACGTCGTCCCTACGATTGTTTCACTGCGACACCGCGTCGAGCAGATTCGGCAGGCAGAATTGAAGCGCATGCGGCACATGTTCGGCGAGCTTACTCCGGAACAAGAGCGCGCGCTCGAGGCCCTGACGCAAGGGCTGGTGAACAAAATCCTGCACACGCCTTTCACGGAGTTGAAGCAGGCGGCCCACCGGCAAGACCGCTCGGAGTTCCTAGGCGTGGTGCAAACGATTTTCCATCTGAAGGATGATGCGCCCGTGCCCGCCTCCACGGGCGTTAACTAAAGGCGAGGGCACTGAGGTCACTGCGAAATACGATCGATGACAGGAGGTCGAGTGCTTGAACCTATCGCCTTTTCAAGGTCTGCTCTCACCTCTTCAAAAGTCTTTGCGAGCACACAATCTCCATCTTTCGGAAGGTAGGAATATAGCCAGTCTTCATAGTAATCGGGCAGGGTGATGACTACTGGTGCGATAGGCTTTCCAGCGCAGCTCACTTCCACCGTGAACTTCTCTTTCTTGTGAATATAGCGTGTGAATTCCGTGCACGGAAACGCCCGGTCGTGAGGATTTGAGCCGTGCGATCCAATTGGGCCGCTGGGCAGATTGTCCCAAAGGCAAAGTACCCCGTTGGTGTCGGTCTCCACGAGGTACCATTTTCGGCCGGCGTCAGTGTCGCTCAACTCGAGCGCCCTGCGCGCATGAAATAGCTGACCAACAAGGTCCTCTCGATCTCGATAGGTAAGCACTCCGTCCCTCATCACCCATTCGCTGCGCTCCTGAAAAATAAAGTAGGCACTGACAATGAGGGTGATGAACGTCGTGGAGAACAGCAACTTCCCATTTCCCGAGCTGGTAAGGGTCGGATACCAGCGATTAACGAAGATCAACTCCGCCAGAAGTCCCGCGAGAATGTATGCTCCGGCCAGAATTAGTCGGATAGCTTCTCCTCACGACGGGCAGTTCCAGGGTCTATCGATTATTCGGCCTTTTCCAGCGCCTCGTCAAAAACGCGGTAACCCGGATTCGGCGGGAAGAGCTCCGCCATCAGGTTCATGCGCCGGCGCAATTGGGCAACGGGAAGGTGTTCGGGGCCGACGCGAATCTGCACATCGTGCCACAGCCCGTGGACGTACTCGGCGGCGGTGCTGACGAAGGAGATGTCGCGGTAGCGCTCAAACTGCGCGCGAACGCGGCGGCCGGAGCGGCTGGCCAGGTAAGTCTCCTTCGCATTCAACGCTTCTTCATCAATCTCACCGCGCACTCCGTGCCGAACTTCCTCTTCCAGGAGCTGGGAATAAGCCGCCGTCTCCGTTTCCGTCATGCGCGGGCGAAGAAGTTCCGCAACGCTCCCCAGCAATTCGAATCCCGAATCGTGAGCATCGAGCTCGCGGCATGCCAGAAGCACGTTGATGCGTTCCGGCGTCTCCAGCCAGGCGGCGGTGTGCGCGTCGCCCTTGGGTTTCTGGCGGCAAATCACGTCTCCGGTTTCAAGACAGGCGATGTAGGCCACCACCAGCACGCGCAGTTTTCCCAGCCGATGGGCAATCGCCGAGGGCACCGCCTGCACAGGCTCGCGCACTATTGTGCGCTCTTCCGCAGGGCTCAGGTTGATGGCTGAATGCAGTTCCCATTCATGGGCAAGCCGGGAAAGTGGAGAAAGACTGCTATCAACGTACTCGCTGACGGGAGTTTGGTCCTTCGGGTAGCCGGGGGCAAGTTCCAAATCGCACCATTCCTCTGGATAGACAGCCGCAATGTCCGCGTTTAGCGCTCCGAACCATTTTGCGGAATTATTTCTCGACTGTCCAGCGCTCTGTTTGCCGAGTGATATGTTTCGAACAGGACAAAAAGGGCGCGTATTGCAGTCGCGAATTTCGGCCGGCGAATCAGCCCATTTCCTCAGGGAAAGCTGGGTGATGTGAGCAACCGAACTTCCCTGCATAAGCGTCTAATATTGCGAGAGGAAAACTGTTTACACTGGCCCGGATCTCCTGATTCACCATGACCCGCCGGGATGTTCAACCGGGCCGAGCCAACTGGATATGCCCGGTCAATTCGAAATTGGCCGGGCAGCGGTATTACCACCCAAATACCGATCCATGCTGCGGAAATGGCTGCACCTTCAACTCCAGCCAGGTTTGATCCGCAGCGCGAAACATTCTTAATCACAAATACGACGTCGAAGAATTGTAATTCGAAACGCCGCCAGCGGAGGAGTGTCGCTGATGGACGGCTCAAGGATGGATATGTTGCGCAAATCATCAGGACGTATAGGTTATGACATTTGGTATTCCATTTCTTGGAAATATGAAAGCGTGAATGCTCTCTTTAACAATCGGTGGCCGGACCGAAGCGTGTTTTCAGTCATTTCCGGCAACACAGTTCCTGGACATGAAATTGCATGACCCAATGGCTCGAATTGAATAGGTACAACTTCAGCGTCCACCCCGCTGTTCCGCTTGGCGCGTAGCGCCCTGCACGATTTGTCCTTTGCGGTGCACTTTCTTCCGCTTCGATTGACTGGCGACGGGCATCAATGCGTTGCTCCGGGGGATTGGTGTGCGCTCAGGCAGTCGGGGACAAGCCAAATCAGTTGTTGCAGCTGAAAACGGGCAGAAGGGCTTAGAGGTGAAAAGGAGCGAAAATGAAAATGCGGCATACAACAATGTCGAGATACAAGCTGGCACTGAGACTCGCTATGAGCCTGGCCATCCTGGCGCTAATCGTAGCGCCGCTTCATGCGCAGGAAATTACGGGTGGGATTATCGGTACTGTTACGGACCCTTCCGGCGCAGCAGTGCCCAACGCGAACGTTACGGCAACGGATGTGCGGCGGGGGACCACCTGGCCGGCCCAAACCGATTCGGCGGGTCTTTACAATTTTCCTCGACTTCCAGTCAGCGAATATAAAGTCACGGTGGAAGCTCGCGGTTTTGCCACGATGGTTCATCCCGCATTTGATCTTCAAATGAACCAGGTGGCCCGCGTCGATATGCAATTGAGCGTCGGAGCCACGACGCAGACGGTTGAGGTGACCTCAGCGCCGCCGCTGCTGCAAACCGACACGCTTCAGGTCGGGTTGGTGACCAGCTCGAACCTGAACGTCAACCTTCCGCTGGCCACGCGCAACTTTATTCAACTCACGTTGCTTGCTCCCGGTGTGACCACCGTTGATCCCAGTTCATTCATCAATGGCCAACGCACGGGAGGCGGCGGCCGGCCATACGTCAACGGCAACCGCGAGGAAGGCAACGACTTTCTTCTGGACGGAATTGACAACAACCAGATTTCCGACAATCTGACTTCCTATCAGCCGAGCCCCGATGCCATCGAAGAGTTCAACGTCATCACCAACAATGCGCCAGCCCAGTACGGCCAGTTCCAGGGCGGAGTCATCAGCGTCACATTGAAATCCGGAACGGACCGCTACCACGGCGACGCCTTTGAATTTCTGCGCAACGACGCACTGAACGCCAACAGTTGGTCCAACGACTGGTCCGGCGTGCCCAAGCCGGCGGAGCGCTGGAACAGTTTCGGCGCGACCTTTGGCGGGCCCATCGTTAAAGGCAAGCTTTTTTTCTTTGTCGATTACGCGGGTGAGCGTCTGGATACTCCGCCCTCAACCTCCGCCATTACTGTCATGACGGCGGCAGAGCAGGAGGGGAACTTTTCTGCGGTCACGCGTCAGCTTTACAGCCCCTGCGCTTCCTTGACGGGAGCGTGCACGGCGCCGGCCGATCCCACCGCCGCCCGAATGCCCTATGCCGGCAACATCATCACCAACACCATTGATCCGGTTGCCGCCAATCTCTTTACGTCAGGCGATTATCCCAGCGCCTATAACGGTTCGACCGCGCTGCTGGACAATGCCTACGAAACCAGCAGCACAAGAACCGACAACGACCAGGGCGATGTGAAGGTCGACTACAACATGAACGACAAGAATCATCTTTGGGGAAGCTATTCGCAGGGCTTCCAGCAGATTCCTTCCACCAACTCCGTATTGGTGCTGGGGCAGGGGTTCAACAACTCGCCCTTTCACGGCGGAGTGGTCGATTGGACGCGCACCCTCAGCCCCTCTCTGGTGATGGATGCAAAATTCGGCGTGAACCGAATCTATCTGAATAACGGAACGGGAGTCACCGGCCTGAGCGACTTCGCCACGACTCTGGGCATCGCGGACGGCAACGTTCACGGCGCGGGATTGCCGGCGATTAACTTTACGAATGGTTTCGCCTCCGACATCGGGACTTCCGACACTGAGGAATTATTTGCGGATACCACTCTGGAGCCGACGGTTGATTTCATCCTCACGCACAATCGGCATGTCTTTCATATTGGATTTGAAGCCATGCGGCATGAGATCAACACCTACTACGCGGGAAACAACGGAAAGTACGGCCTGCTGGATTTCAGCGGCCAATACACGGCCGGACCGAATCCCACGGCACTCGGCGTGACAGGATCTTCCAGCGGTCTGTCGGAGGCAGATTTTTACCTTGGCCTTCCCGATACGATCGGTCTGGGAATCGCCGGGGCAACGTGGGGGCAGAGAAGCTGGGTATTTGCTCCCTACATTCAGGACGATTGGCGCGTATCGGATCACCTGACGCTCAATCTCGGAATTCGCTGGGAATACAACCAGCCCTGGTATGAAGCCGACAACCGCGAGTCGAACTTTGGACTCTATAGCGGGACAGAATACATTGCCGGACAGGGAGGGTGCCCCTACACCAGTTGCACAGCTCTCTACAACGACTACAACAGAGATTTCGAGCCGCGAATCGGCTTCGCCTACACTCCCAAGTTCGTCAAAAACACGGTTGTGCGCGGCGCCTATACCATCTCCTCGTTCCTGGAGGGCACGGGCACGAACCTACGGCTTCCCTTGAATCCGCCCTTTCAAACTGAGACGGGAGCCGTCTACGACCTGACGACTGCGCCCTACACGCAGTATTTCCCCGGTTCGACCACGGATCTGGGCTTCTCAACTCTGACCTCGCCCACCGATCCCTACGCCGGGGCGCTGATCCGGCTTTGGGATCCTAACGTCCGGCCCGATATGGTGCAGCAGTGGAACCTGAGCGTCGAGCATCAGTTTTCCAACAACATGCTCTTTTCCATTGGATATGTCGGACAGCATGGGACGCGCCTGATGACTCCCATGCCCTACCTTCAGGAGCGCCTACCGGGCATTGCCGATTGCCCCTCCACTTCAACCGCCCCTTGCACAAGCATCTTCATGGCGGGGAATCCCACACTGCAGAGCGAGATTTCACAGATTTCCGGCACCGCCTCCAACAGCAATCAGGCTTATGACGCATTGCAGGCAAGTCTGACGAAGCATCTGTCCCATGGCATGGAATTTCAGTTGTCCTACACTTACCAGAAGACCATGACCAATGACACGGGATATTACGGTGAGGGCGGACAGGCGAGCACTTCCAACTACTACTGGGAGGACCTCTATAATGAGGCCGCGGAATGGGG
>JASIKV010000459.1 GCA_030049455.1 Terriglobia bacterium | reverse complement strand
TCCTGAATCCATCATTCATTCCATGGTAGAATTTGTAGATGGGTCAGTAATGGCCCAGTTGGGCGTTCCGGATATGCGCATACCCATTCAGTATGCGATGACCTATCCGGACCGCGTGCCCGTCACGGAAAAGGCATTGGGCCTTGACCTGGTTGCGGCAGGGCGGCTTCGCTTTGGGAAGCCCGACACCCGGCGGTTTCCAAGTTTGGATCTGGCTCGCGAAGCCTTGGCACGAGGAGGAATCATGCCTTGCGCCTTAAACGCAGCGGACGAAATTGCCGTGGAAGCCTTTTTGAACAAGCGCCTGCGATTCTCCTCGATCCCCCGGCTGATTGAGGAGGTCATGCGGCAAATGCAGTCCTATGGGCCGACGAAATCTTTGGAAGATGTTTTAGCGGGTGACCGGGAAGCACGCGAACGCGCAGCGCAGGTAATTGCGGCGATTTCCTCTTAGGGAGACTTACTGTTTGAGCGCCTTTGTAACTGACGCGCTGGTTGTGGTGGTCGTGCTGGGAGTTATGATCTTCCTGCACGAAATGGGGCACTTTGTGGCCGCAAAGGCCTTTGGTGTGCGCGTGCTGGTCTTCTCCCTGGGATTTGGAAAGTCGCTCCTTCACTATCAACACGGTGAGACGGATTACCGCATCAGCGTATTGCCCTTTGGCGGGTACGTCAAGATGGCTGGGGACGATCCCTCTGAAGCGCGGCAGGGCGCGCAGGGTGAATTCCTGTCTCAGCCACGCTGGAAGCGGTTTGTCATCGTGCTGATGGGGCCGGTGATGAACGTCCTTCTCGCCATCATCCTGCTCACCGGATTATATAAAGTCCATTTCCAGCGCCCAGCCTACTTGGGGGAACCCGTGCGCGTCGGCGACGTCGACGCAGGCTCACCCGCCGCACAATCGAATATCCTCCCTGGGGACTTGATTCTGCGATTCGGCAACCAGGAAAACCCCAAATGGGAAGACGTGGAATTCAAAATCCTGACCAGCGCCAATGAAGCTTTTCCGCTCGAAATCGAACGGGACGGAAAAATCGTCAATACTTCAATCGTGCCAGTTGCCGTCGGCGCTGACCGGGAAGGTTACGCAGGATGGGAACCGACGGCGCCCGGCATCCTTGAATCAATTGAGCCTGGCCTTCCTGCGGACAAGGCCGGACTGAAGCCGGGAGATGAAATCGTCGGAGTTGACGGCCACAAGGTCTACTATTTTCCCAACATCGTGCATACCATCCAGATTTCGAACGGCAAACCCATCAATCTGGATATCTCGCGCCAGGGCAGGGAATTTCAAGTCACTCTCCAACCCGTTTACCGCGAAATGTTGGGTGAAAAGCGATGGTGGGTCGGGTTCAGATTCCGCGACGGAACCGTCGTGCTGCATCTTTCCTGGATGCAGGCGCTTCGAACGTCTCTGAATGATAATGCGACGAACTGCTTCCTCACCTTTGATGTGCTTGAGAAAATTCTGACGCGGCGCATGTCCGCGCGCTCGCTCTCCGGCCCCATTGGCATCGCGCAGATGTCCGGGAAGGCCTACCGGGCGGGCTTTTCTGAGCTGCTCTTCCTGGTATCATTTATCAGCTTGCAGCTCGGCATCTTCAATCTGCTGCCGATTCCGGTTCTAGATGGCGGTGTGATTACCCTCCTGCTCGTTGAAGGCCTGATCCGCCGCGATTTAAGCCTGGAGGTCAAGGAGCGGTTCGTTCAAGTGGGAATCGTATTCCTCCTCCTGCTTGCGGCGTTTGTAATGTACAATGACTTGGTGAAGACGTTTCGACCTTACTAAAGGAGCTTCCGTGAATTTCAGCGACACCGAATTTTTCCCGCCGCGCCGAAAGACCCGGCCCGTAAAGGTCGGACGCCTGACGGTGGGTGGTGATGCCGCCATTGCCGTCCAGTCCATGACCAAGACCGACACGCGCGAGGTGGAAAAAACAGTCGAGCAGATCCACCAGATGGAAGCCGCGGGGTGCGAGATTGTTCGCCTCGCCGTGCCCGACATCGAAGCCGCGCAGGCTCTGCCGGAAATTCGCAAGCAATGCCCGGAATCTGTCCTGGTCTCGGATATTCATTTTCAGTACAAGTTCGCGCTGATGGCCCTGGACGCGGGTATCGATAAGCTGCGCATCAATCCCGGCAACATCGGCGATGCAGACAAAGTCCGCCTGGTCGTGCGCAGGGCACAGGAACAGAAAGTGCCGATTCGCATTGGCGTCAACGCCGGGTCGCTTGAGCGGCGTCTCCTTGAAAAATACGGTTACCCTACTCCGGAAGCGATGGTGGAAAGCGCGCTCTACCACATCCAAATCCTGGAAGAGTTGGGATTCACCGACACCATCATCTCCTTGAAGGCATCGAACGTAAAATTGACGGTCGCCGCCTACCGTCTGCTTTCCAAGCAAGTCGATTACCCGCTGCACCTGGGAATTACTGAAGCCGGCACGCAATTTTCCGGCACCGTGAAGTCGTGCGTGGGCATGGGAATGCTCTTGGCCGAAGGCATTGGTGACACGATTCGCGTTTCTTTGGCCACTGACCCGGTTGAAGAGGTGCGGGTTGCTTTCGAACTCTTGAAGTCGCTGGAATTGCGCAGCCGCGGACCTGTGGTGATCGCATGCCCCACATGCGGCCGCCTGGAAGTCGATCTCTTCAAGATCGCCGGGGAAATTGAGCAGGCCACCAAGCACATCAAAACTCCTATCAGCCTTGCTGTTATGGGGTGCGCGGTGAATGGTCCCGGCGAAGCGCGCGAAGCCGACTTGGGTGTCGCCGCCGGCCGCGGGAATGGAATGATTTACCGCGAAGGAAAAGCCATCCGGCGTGTAAGAGAAGAAGAAATAGTCCCCGCCCTGTTGGAAGAGGTCGAGCGGTTCATTGCGGATAAAGCAGCAGGAATAAACACCGCACCCCCCGAAATCGAATCTGCTCCTGAGCCTGCCGCGACGCAAAGCCCGTTGGTAGCAATCAAGTAGGACTGCCCTCTCAATTTCCACTCACCCCGCCGTGGGTGCGAGTGTGTCTTGATTTAGTCCATTGATGAAGACCCGATGAGTGGCCGCTCCGACGTCTTCGGTTGTTGATGGATTTTTCTTAGCAGGCGGAAGAACTTCAGGGATCGTCGCGCATCTTCCTGAATCTGCACTTTCAGGATGGCGGGATTTTGAAACTTCATCTCGTCCCGGAGCCGGTAGAGGAACTCGATTTCCATATCGGCCTCTTCAATTTGTCCGGAAAACTCCAGCAAAAAAGTTTCAACTGTCAGCCGATGATCCCCAAAGGTGGGCTTGAACCCCACGTTGGTGACGGATTCATGCGAGATTCCGGCCAGCCGCGTGCGCGTTACGTAAACGCCGATCTTGGGCAATTGCTCCTCAATCGGAGCCAGATTGAGGGTCGGGACGGTATGTTTCCGGCCAACACCCAAGCCCGCCACGATGGGTCCACGCGCAGAGAACGGCCTCCCCAACAGCCGTTGGGCTTTCTGCACCTGACCTTCAGTCAGGAGCTCCCGAATGCGTGTGCTGGAAACGCGGTCGCCGCGCACGCGCATCATGGGGAGAATTTCCACGCCGAACCCCTCCTGGCGCCCCAGCGCTTCCAGAATCTCCGTATCACCGGACTGCCGGTAGCCGAAGCGAAAGTTCGGGCCGACATGGACGGAGGCGGTTTTGAGTGGTGCAATCAACACGCGCCGCACGAATTCCAATGGCGATTGGTGGGCAAGCTCTCGCGTGAAGGGCAAAACTACCAGCAGGTCAATTCCAGTCGCGGCAATCAGTTCGATTTTTCGCGAAAGGGGCGTCAGAACTTTGGGGGCGTGTTCGGGCGCGAGGATTTTAATGGGATGCGGTTCGAACGTAATCGCGGTCGAAAGCGCGCCCTGCACCTGGGCGACCTCCACCACGCGGCGTAGCAACTTTTGATGCGCCAGGTGGACGCCGTCAAAATTCCCAATCGTCACGACGCTAGGAACGCGGGGATCGTCAAGTTGTGCGAGTTGGCGAATGATGCGCATAACTCACTTAAGCCGAATCCGCGGCCACCGCCCTCCACTAGAAATCCAGTTCCAAGCCATCATATGCCAGTTGCACGTTGTCGGGGAGAGCAGAGTTCGTTGACTCGTGTCCAAGCTCATGTGCGATGTGTGTAAAGAAGGCACGGCGTGGCTTCAACCGTTCAACCCAGCCAAGTGCCTGCGCAAGTGAAAAATGCGTAGGATGCGGCTTGATGCGAAGCGCGTCCAGAATCAGGGTTTGCAGTCCCGCAAGCAAGGTAATGCTTGCCTCGGGGATTTCGCTGACGTCGGTCAGGTAGGCCGTATCGCGGAAACGGAATCCCAAAATGGGCAAATTCCCATGGAGAGCTGGAATCGGTATGATTTTCAGACCCCACAGATCGAATGGGCCGTCGATGAGATGCGGGTCGAGTCTTCCCACGCCGCCGTATTCGTAATTGCCGTTGAAGATGTAACTGAATGTGGCGCGAATCGTCTCCATGCAGCGCGACTCGGCATAAATCGGAATGGGGGCCTGCTGGCGAAAATAATAGACCCGCGTATCATCAAGGCCAAGAATGTGGTCGGCGTGGGCATGGGTAAAAATCGCGGCATCCAGTCGCGTCAAGCCCTCCCGCAAGGCCTGAATTCGGAAGTCAGGCGTCGTATCGATAACGACCATTCGGCCGCTGTAATCGAGCAGAACGGAAGTGCGGGTGCGTTTGTCGCGCAGGTCGGGAGACGTGCAAACCTCACACTCGCAGGCGAGGATGGGGACTCCTGTGGAGGTTCCTGTTCCGAGAAAATGGAGCTTCATCGGCCTTTGCGCGCCTGCCGCTTCTGCAACTCCACGAACGTCATCCGCAACTCATAGAGAACGTCTTCAAGGAGGCGGGATTCTTTTGCCGTCAGGTTCCCGCCGGTCTTTTCCTGTAAAACCTGGAGAAGATCGATGGAGCGCTGGGCATTGGGCATGTCAGGGGGAATGCGTTCTCCACCCGGCCCCGGGATCAAGCCAAGCTGAAACATGGTTGTGGTGCTGAGGTAGGAAACGAGCGTTTCGAACCCCGTCGGCTCACCCAGGGGGTCCTCCTCAGGAGGTTCGGTTGCCTCGGGCAAAGGCGCGCTTTCGATGCGCGGCGGTGGATCGGCCTTTTTTGCCTCGGCCGGACTCTCCTCGCGCGGCGACCCTTCCACCGTGAATGCGCGCCGGTCTACCACTTTAAACCCGGAAGATTCGTTTTTTTCGTCTGCCATCCCAAAACCTCGTGTGCCGTGGGCCCGCGTTTAATCATTCGCAAATTACAAGCCGGGCTGAAGGTTTGCTGATTTCCAGTTATTTGCTCGCACCCAGGCGTTGAGCCGCAACCGTTCAGCGTGGCAATTTGATTCCGCGAAGATCTCGGAATCGGACCATGTCTTTGCTTAGTTTAGCAACAATCAAAGGAACCAACAAGCCCGGCGCGGGGCGTGGAAGGCCACGCGTGAATTTCGCCCCCTTGCGAACCTCCGCCATGGCTTGATAAATTACAAATTCGCATCACACACCGCTATCCGTCAACAGCGGGAGAATCGAGCGCCGCCCTGGCTGAGGAAACCTTTCACAAACTGGTTGAGCTGACCGCGCTCCTGCGAGGACCGGAAGGATGTCCGTGGGACCGAGTGCAGGACTACGACACTCTGAAAAGTCTTCTGCTTGAAGAAGCGTACGAGGTTGTGGATGCGGCCATTGCCCGGGATTTTGCCGGGTTGGAGGAAGAACTTGGCGATCTTCTGTTTCTTGTGGTTTTTTACGCACAAGTTGCAAAGGACGAAGCGCGTTTCTCAATCGACGATGTGATCCAGGGAGTGCATGCCAAGCTGGTCCGGCGGCATCCACACGTATTCGGTGATGCGCGGGCGCGAAACGCCGGAGAGGCTCTGCAAAGCTGGCAAGCAGCAAAGGAAGCGGAGCGCAATGCAGAGGGGAAACCGCAAAGGAAGTCCCTTCTGGATGGAATTCTATCTTCTTTGCCTTCCACGATGGTGGCGGACGAACTGGGCAGCCGAGCCGCAGGCGCGGGATTCGATTGGTCAAATGCCGGCGACCTGCTCGATAAGATCCAAGAGGAGGTTCAGGAGTTGCGGCAGGAATTGGCCGCTCCACAGGGGAATTCAGGATCGGACGCTATCAGGAAGGCCCGCCTTGAAGAGGAGGTTGGCGACTTGCTTTTCGCGGCGGCCAACCTGGCGCGCTATCTGCGATTCGATTCGGAGAGCTGCCTCCGCCGGGCAAACTTGAAGTTCAAGCGGCGCTTTCAGGCCATGGAAGGGGAAATGGCTAAGCGTGGAAAGAAGTTGAACGAATCCAGCATCGAGGAGATGAACGCAGCCTGGAATGACGTTAAGGCCGCGGAAAAACATGAAGGTTAATCGCATCGAGCTTCGTCAAATTCAATTGCCCCTCTTGAGCCCGTTTGAAACGAGCTTCGGAAAGACAACCACGCGCCGAATCGTTTTGTTAAGAGCAGATGCTGACGGAATGACAGGCTGGAGCGAAGTCACCGCCGGCGAATCTCCCTTTTACAATTACGAGACCCCGGAGACCGCCTGGCACATCCTGCGCGATTTTCTGATTCCCTGGACACTCGGCAAGGAGTGGGCCTCGCCAAGTGATCTTGTCGCGGTCTTTCGCCCCGTTCGCGGCCATAACATGGCGAAAGCTGCTCTTGAAAACGCTTTGTGGGATATTTTTGCGCAGCAGAAAAAGCTGCCGCTGGCGAAGCTGGTGGGCGGCATTCTCGATGAAATTCCCTGCGGCGTCTCCATCGGAATCAAGCAATCCGTTCCGGAATTGCTTGAGAGTGTCGGGCGGGAACTGGCGGCGGGTTATCAGCGAATCAAGGTGAAGGTGAAACCCGGCTGGGACGTCAATGTGCTCGATGCGATTCGGGCGAAATTTCCCGGCATCCTATTGATGGCCGACGCGAACAGCGCCTACACTCTTGCCGACACCGCTCACTTGAAGGAATTTGATCGCTTCAACCTGATGATGGTCGAACAGCCGCTGGGATGGGACGACCTGCTGGATCATGCCAAACTCCAGAAGGAGATCGCAACACCCGTCTGCCTGGATGAGTCGATTCACACGGCGGACGATGCGCGTAAGGCAATCGAAATCGGCGCGTGCAAAATCATCAACATCAAGCTCGGCCGAGTCGGAGGTTTCACGGGAGCCAAGGCCGTGCACGATGTGTGCCGCGCCCGCCACGTGCCCGTGTGGTGCGGAGGCATGCTGGAATCGGGCATAGGTCGCGCGCACAACATTGCCATGTCGGCGCTGCCGGGCTTCACTCTGCCCGGCGATGTGTCTGCCAGCAAGCGATATTGGAGTGAAGACATCATTGATCCGGAGGTCACGGTCAGCGCGCAGGGCACCATTCGAGTTCCACAGTCCGTGGGCTTGGGGTATGCGCCGAATTTGCAGCGAATCGAAAAGTTGACAGTGCGGAAGGAGTCGATTGAGTAGCTCCTCAGCGGCTCAGGTCGCCGGCCCTTGCGCCCGCGTGAACCATGCTCGCATGCACTTGTTGATGTTGCTGGTGGTGGTCTGTTGGGCAAGCAACATCATTGCCGGCAAGCAAGCACTCACAGGGTTCAGCGCTCTGGCGCTCGCGCAATTGCGAGTGCTGGGCTCGGCGGTCATTTTTATCATCGGAGCTGTGGCCACAGGGCGGCTGCGCGGCATTCGAATTTCGGCACGCAAATGGCTGCTGCTTGCGGCAATCGCCGCCAACGGCATCGCGGCGAACCAGCTTACATTTATCGGCGGAATGGCGCGCACCACCGTCGCCCATACCGGCTTGATCGTGGCCCTGGGGCCCATTATGGTGCTGGCAATTGCCGTAATGATGCGTCTGGAAGTGCTGACGGCATGGAAAATCGCAGGCATGGTGATTGCCCTGGCCGGCGTCGGCATCCTGACGGCGGACAATCCTGGGCAGGGAAATGGGAGTCATTTTCTGGGTGACTTTATTTTGCTCATCAGCACTGTGGTCTTCGCGGTGTACATTGTGCTCTTAAAGGAAGTGGCCGACGAGTTCGATACGCTAACTTTGAACACCATCATTTTCGCCATGGGCGCCGGAATGATGCTTCCGTTTTGCGCCCGGTCTGTTTTTCTTACCCATTGGAGCGCACTCAGCCTGGAGGCGTGGTGGGGGCTGGTGTTCCTGATTGTATTCGGTTCCGTGATTCCCTATCTGCTTTTTGCCTATGTGCTGACGGGCCTGGCAGCGTCTCGCGCCGCGGCCTTTAACTACCTGCAACCTGTGATTGCCACCGGTCTGGGCATTTGGATTCTCTCGGAACAGTTGACTTCCAAGGTGCTTGCGGGGGGAACTTTGATCCTGGCCGGAGTCTATCTCACAGAGCGCGAGCGTGGAGATGAAAATGGGCGCAGCACAACCGTTCAACGCGCCGTTTGAACAACCTTCGCCCATTGCCGAATTTCATCAAGTCCGGTGACCGACATGCCCAAGAGGATAGCCATCATTCCCGGCGATGGAATCGGCCCGGAAGTAATCGGCGTGGCGGAACGAGTGTTGGCGAAGGTCGTTCATTCCTTTCGAGCGCCCCTCGTGTGGACTCGCTTCGACTGGGGCGCGGAAAAATATTTGCGCGAGGGTGTGACGCTTCCTGAGGGAGCGATCGAAATGCTGCGCCGTGATTATGACGCCATTTTGATCGGAGCCTTGGGGGATCCGCGCGTTCCTTCCAATCAACACGCGGCCGACATCCTGCTGGGAATCCGCTTCGGGCTTGACCTCTTCGTTAATCAACGGCCGGTCAAGTTGCTCGATGCCCGCCTTTGCCCCCTCAAGTCTGTGACTGAAAAAGATGTGGACTTCGTCGTCTTCCGCGAAAATACCGAGGGCGCCTACGCCGGCGTGGGAGGAAATTTTAAGCGCGATACTCCCGATGAAATTGCCGTTCAGGAGGATGTGAACACACGAAAGGGTGTCGAGCGAATTCTGGTTCACGCATTTGAATTCGCGGTGCAACACGGGCGGAAAAAGGTCTGCATGAGCGACAAGTCCAATGCCATGCCTTATGGCCACGGCCTCTGGCAGAGGGCTTTCTCCGATGTCCGCAAGCGTTACCCCCAAATCGAGGCGAGGCACCTGTATGTGGACACGCTGGCCATGGAAATCATCAGGAACCCATCCCAATTTGAAGTGATTGTGACTTGCAATTTGTTCGGCGACATTTTGAGCGATCTGGCCGCCGCTTTACTGGGAGGTCTCGGTGCGGCGCCCTCGGCAAATCTGAATCCCGGACGTGTCTCGATGTTTGAGCCCGTGCACGGCTCCGCGCCCGGGATCGCGGGAAAAAATCAGGCAAATCCCATGGCGGCCATTTTGACGACGGGGATGATGTTGGAGAATCTGGGTTTCCCGGAAGCGTCCTCACGCATTGAGACAGTTGTGAGGGAGGCAATCCACCAGAATGTCGCAACCGCTGATTTTGGAGGGACACTCGCCACTCGCGAGGTTGGAGATTGGATTTGTGAGCGCCTCGAGGAGGATATTTGCTAAGTTCTCTTAGTGAGCTGTTTCAACTATGGCACCGCGCCGCTGTGGCCGCATAAGAAGGGCCATCAAGGCGCCTGAAGCGAAACCTCCGATGTGCGCCCACCACGCGACACCACCTGCCGCAGCCGTCTGGATAGACAGCATTTGCATTCCCGATACAAATTGAATCAGGAACCAATACCCCAGAAGAAAGATCGCCGGAACCTGCACCGTCCAAAAAAAAATAAG
>JASIKV010000458.1 GCA_030049455.1 Terriglobia bacterium | reverse complement strand
TTTTGGCCGCGCAGCGGATTAAGCCCGGATCCATAGCGTCCCACGTGCCCGGTAAGCAGCGAAAGGTTAATCAGCGCGAGCACGTTATCGACGGCATTGTGATGCTCGGTAATCCCCAGCGTCCAGCAGAGCTGAGCGCGATCCGCGCGCGCGTAGGAATGAGCGAGGGTGCGAATGACCTCCGCGGGGACGCCCGTAATCTTTTCCGCCAGCTCCAGGTTGTAGGGCTCGACGGCTTGCCGGTACTCCTCAAACCCCCTCGTGGCGCGTTCGATAAACCGCCGGTTTTCCAGGCCCGCGTCAATAATCTCCCGGCCCACCGCGTTCGCCAGCGCGATGTCGGAGCCCACATCAAGTCCCAGCCACACATCCGCCCAGCGCGCCGAACTGGTGCGGCGCGGATCGATCACGAACAGCTTCGCGCCCTTGTGCACGCCCTTGAGGAGGTGGTGAAAAAAGATGGGATGAGTTTCACGCGCGTTGGAGCCCCACAGAATGATGAGGTCCGTGTCCTCCATCTCGCGATACGAACTCGTCCCGCCTCCCGCTCCGAAAACCGTCGCCAGACCGGCGACGCTGGGGGCGTGTCAAGTACGGTTGCAGCTATCGATATTGTTCGTGCCCATGACGGAGCGCGCGAACTTCTGGGCCAGAAAATTCAGTTCGTTCGTGGTTTTTGAACAACTGAACATTCCGAATCCCTCGTGTCCGAATCGCTCCTTCACGCTGCGCAGGCTCTCCGCCGCGCGGGCCAGAGCCTGCTCCCAGGTTGCGGCACGAAGCTCACCGTTCTCCCGAATCATAGGAGTGGTAAGCCGGGCTTTCATTGAATCAGCCATGTTTCGCTCCACGCGAGTCCAAACACCAAACTGCAGCGCGCTTCCTGATCCTTGCGCCGCAACAGTATACAACCCCTCTGCCGGACCTTCGGCGCAATTCTGCATTGCAACGGCTTCGCACGGCAGCTGTACTCAAGGCGCTTGGGAAATCAAAGCGCGATCCACCGGTGCGCCGAGGCCCAGGCGCCCTTCTCCGCAGTAAACGATGAACCGGCGGCCGCGCAGAAATCCCACCAGGGTCATTCCAAACTCCCGCGACATCTGAACGGCCAAACTTGAAGCGGCGGAAACCGAGGCAAGGAGCGGAATCCCCGCCACCAACGACTTCTGGATAATCTCGAAGCCTCCGCGACCGCTCGCCAGTAGAGCGCAATTCGAAAGCGGAAGCAGGTCCTGCAATAGCGCCCACCCGATGAGTTTATCCACGGCGTTGTGGCGGCCCACATCCTCTCTTAATTGCAGCAGCTTCCCGGATGAATCGAATAAGGCGGCCGCGTGCAGACCTCCCGTTCTCCCAAACAGCGCCTGGGAGGAGCGCAGCGTTTCCGGCAATCCGCACAGGACCTGGGGGTCCATTCGGAAATCAGGATTTGGGCGGGAGATTCCGGAAGCATAAACGCCGTCGAGCGAGGTCTTGCCGCACAAGCCGCAGCTTGAGTTGGAGAGAAAATTCCGATTCAACTCTTTCGCGCGCACTGCGACTGGATTCTTCAGCTCGACTTGAACGACCTGCTGTTCCAGACTGGAATCTTGGCCGCCATCGAGGCTGACAATGTCCTGTCGCGACTTGACCATGCCCTCTGTAAACAAAAATCCCGCGGCGAGCTCAAAATCGTCTCCGGGCGTTCGCATCGTCACGGTCAAAGGCCGCCCGGCGACCTGAATGAGCAGGGGCTCCTCACCCACCAACAGGTCATTCTGATTCCGAACAGTTCCCTCGCACCATTCTGAGACCGCGGCCGATTGAACAGACCGCGGCAATGGATTAATTCCGCTCATCCGCAAGGCCCCCCAGAATGCCTGAACATCCCTATGGGCATTCTCCCGAACCTGCCGGAAGTTTGCAAGCATGACCGTATGCTGATTTGCAGAGCGTTTGGTGACCCGGATGAAGCTTTGTGATGGAGTGTCGTGACAACTTCTGAGCTACTGAGAAGCGGAAGCTTACTTTCCCAAAGTCACAGTAAAGGTTGGGTGGCAATTGGCAGCAGGATCGTTGGTGACTGATTGAGTGGCATCGCCTTTCTTAATGGTGAACTCCATTGGGGGCTTCTTGAGTTTCTCAGGCAGTCCCTCGATCTTTGCCCTTCCATTGCTGTCTGTGCCGATTTCGACCTCTGAGTCGCGCTTGCTCATGAAGCCGTATTTTACGATTGTGTGAATCTTGGCGTCAAAGACCGGCTTGCTGGAGGCGTCATTCACAATGAATTCCGCAGTGCATGGGCCCGTTCCCGCGCTGACACTGGGAACGTCGGCAGGGTTCCCGACCAGTATTTGAGCACCCGCTCCGCACGCCAGGAGTGCTGCGAGAAAGCAATAGATAACCCTTCCCTGTTTACCGGCTGGAGCAACAGGCGCAACACCCGCAAGCTTCATTGACATGTTCATTCTCCTGGATGGGTAACCCGCGAAACGGTGATTATAGGGCAATCGGCGGGGATGCGGCAGACTTCTTTTTCGAAAAGCGTGAGCAGGTGCTGTGAAAATTTTCAGCCGGCCCCAATTTCGGAAATTTCTTCCCCCTCACCATCGCGCCTCCACCTGTGTTACAGTAGAATTCGTTGAATCATTTTAATAGATTGCCGGACCCCTCAATCCGGCAATGATGTGCTCGGGAGTGGGGAGATGAGCCAGGCTCCAGAACCGAATCGCGTGCCCGTGACTTCCGCGAGAGCCTCTTTGCGTGAAGTTGAGCATCGCCGCAGCGAAAGGTTGCTGATTACTGTCCCCATCCGAGTTGAGGGGATGGACCGTAACGGCGAAAAATTCACGGAAGAGACCCGGACCATCGTCATCAATCGGCAAGGCGCCAGAATATATCTGAAGCATCCGGTTTCGGCGGGATCCAGCCTGGTTATTGCCACACATTCGGGAAATCGTAGCGCCAAGTTTCGCGTGGTCGGACCGACTCAACCCCCTTCCGGAGAGGGCGGCGAGTGGGGCATCGAGTGCCTGGACCAGAATCTCAACATATGGGGGATTGGGTTTCCCCCTCCCTCTTCAGTGGAAGGCATTTGCACGGCCCTGCTCGAGTGCCGCCGGTGCCACGCGATAAAGCTCAGTCATCTTTCTTTGGTCGAACACGACGTGCTGGGAACTTCCGGCCTGCTGGTGAAGGATTGCGAGGCTTGTGGACGCTTAACCTCCTGGGGTTATAAGGAACCGTCCGTATCACTTTCTCCCGATGACACGGCCGCTTTGGTCGAAGAAACCCCTGCTCCTCCCCCCGAAACACCAAAGGGATCACCTCGACGCAGCCATAATCGTGTGGCGCTTCAATTGCCCATCCGCTTGCGCAGTTTTTCCGGCGCTGAAGAATTCATTCGCACCGAAAACGTCTCTCGCGGCGGGGTATGTTTCATCACGGAGCGAAATTACGAAATTGGCGAAGTCATTCTTGTCACCTGCCCTTACGAAAAGAGCGGCCAGAACATTGAGGTTCGCGGGCAAGTGGTCCGCCGCCGCGAGATGCACGGGACCGGGCGCAAGATTTATGGCATTTCATACGAGCGTTGACTCCCCTGAACGGCCCCCTTCAGCTCCCACTAAGCCTTCCGGAATTTAAGGAAATCCTCATCCGCCGCCATCAAGCGATAATCCAAACGGGTTGCCTAGCAGCTTAAGGTTGACTCCAGAAAACCGATATGAGGGAAAGGTGCCAGGATTGCAGGAACAATCGTCGAGATCGGCTGGAGGAGATTCCGTGGATTTCGCGATGACCTCAGGGGGATTGCTGGTTCATTCGTGTGAGGATTGGCCCTGTGCCGTCTGCCGCCCGGGCCTGATTTCGGAAAGTCGTGCTTACTGTTTGTGTCTGAACTGCTCCTATGCTCTTGTAGCTGCTGCAAGTGCGGGCGAGAAGGGCGCCCGTGCCATGCTTGATGAAATCTCCGATGCCCTGAGCCTATTGGAAGCTCGACAACAGGAATCCCGCTTGACGGCCAACTGACGCCTCGGGAATCGCCCCCAAAGGGCTGGAAAATTCTTCCCCAACAAGGTAACATCTACCCAATAGGGGTAGTAATCCCAGGGAGGGGCTGTCCATGGAGGGCTTCGAATCCCGGCGGAGTTGCCGGGTCGCGTTGTCTGTGCCGATCCGGGTAATGGGTATAGATTACCAAGGCAAGGATTTTTCCGAGGAAGCTCAAACCATTGTTGTAAATCTCCACGGGGCCAAGATTAGAATGGCTCACCAACTGACGCCGGAAGCGGAAATCCGGCTGTTCAGCCATCCTACCGGAGAGGATTCGATCTTCCGGGTCGTTTCCAAATTACAAAGCTCTGAGCTGAAATTTACTTATTGGGGTGTTGAGAATTTGGAGCCCCAGAAGAATATTTGGGGGGTCAGTATCCCAGAGCTGCGGCCGGGATACCAGATTAAGGTAGGGGTGATGATGCAATGCCCCACCTGCTCCGCGCGCGAATCGATTTATGCTGACGAAAGCCTGCTCGCCTCACTCCACGAAAAGGGCGGCATTCAACGGACTTGCATCGTATGCAAGACTCCGGGTCTTTGGAAGCTCCTTCCTTACTCAACTGCCTAAACTCACTCCCCATCGATGCCTCCCCACCCCTATCCCACACCTGATGGGCTGCCTTCCAACCATTCGTTTAAGTTTCGCTGTAACCCAAAACCTCCGCGATAACTCCCCGAAGCACTCGGCCTTTCTCAGGCGCATTCTTCTCATTGCGTGACGCATATTCGATTTTCTGAATCATCAGCCGGTACTTCTGAAATTCGCATTCCTCCGGCAGCATCAACTCGTCGCTCCGGTTGATCTCAGCAAAGTGAATCTCACGGGCATCGTGCCGCACCTCCGGGTCGATGACCCTCGCCACCAGCCTTCCCTCCTGGTAGATGGCGTCATTCTCGTGCTTCACCGGGGCCGCATCGGGCGCCGGCGAGGGTGACTGTGTTTTGAATTCCTCACTCACGGTTCTGAGCATCCTCCTTTTTGATATACATTCAACGCCCAAATGTTCCCATCAATTCGGCCTCGGCGAGCACATGCCCCTTCATGGCGGAATCAACGTCCTGGCGACGCGCCGGCCCGCGAAGGTTCAGAGGCGCATCCAAGGCGTAGAGCCGGAAGAAATATCTATGGGGCTTACCGGACGGGGGGCAGGGGCCGCCGTAGTCACGCTCGGAGAAATCGTTGACGCCTTGCGCGCCGCCTCCCGAAAGAGTTTCGCCCGGCGGCACGTGCTCCGGCAAGTCTCGTACCGAGGCCGGCAGATCATACACGACCCAGTGAACCCACGTTCCAGCGGGGGCATCAGGATCATCCACAATCAACGCGAAACTTTGCGTGCGTGGCGGAGGCTGGTTCCATGAAAGCGGCGGAGAGATATTTTCACCCTGGCAAGTGAATTTCGCGGGGATTCTTCCCCCCACGCGGAATGCCGCGGTCCGCAATTCCAGCTTTGCGGAGGATTCTTCGCCCGACGTGACAACAACCGCCAGAAATGAAATCGCAAGGGCCAGGCAGAATCTCAAACGTCGCCTCATGTGCTGCGCGAACAAATTGTACGCCCTTCTTTCAGAAAAGGTACGTCCCATCCCCACAAATTCTAGGTATAGCACAAAGAGATTATTTCCCCAAGGCCAGCGGCCAATCCATTTCCGGCCAAATGGAGCCGCAAAAAGCCGGGCAAACTTCACCATTGCTCAGGAGAGATCGAGCCTGACAATGTCACCAACATCCCTCTCAATCTTGGGCGGCATCAGCCAGTAGGCGAGACTGGAGACAATGATCATCCAGACAAACCCGCAGACCGCCGTCCCCGCGTAGCATATCAATTGGAACGCATAGTTGTGCGATCCAGAAGGAAGAATGACCATTCCCAACAGAACGATCAGCAAAGTGGTGGGGGCCATCGCGAGTTTTACTTTGGTTTTGAACCGCCGCGGCACGCGGATTTTCGTTCTGCAGCTTGGACAACGCCCGGCTTGCAAGTCTTCGACGGTAACGTGTCGCGCGCACTCCGGGCAGGTCATCGGCTTGGAGCTGATCATTGCCGGAGGTTTGTTCTCGGCCATGGAGGGCGTCAGCGTCCGGAAAACAGAAAGGATTCCAGCATGTCTGCCCGGGCTTTTTCGTCGGAAGCGATAACTCGCAGTAAATCCTGTGCTGAGATCATGCCGCGATAGGTTTCCGTCTGATCGACGACAGGCAGATGGTAGATTCCGTGCTTCTCCATAAGGCGCACGCACTCATCCAGG
>JASIKV010000457.1 GCA_030049455.1 Terriglobia bacterium | reverse complement strand
GGACGGACCACTGGTACCACGTCTTCGTGATGGCCAACGGCGACAACGTCTATGCGCGCAGTGAGGGCACGGCGGAGTTCGATGGCCTGCGGTTTCGCAGCTCAACGGCGAAGTGGACTTTCGAGCCGGGTACGGGAAAATTTCAGGGGCTGAAGGGAAGCGGCACGCTCAACTGCCAACCCGGAACGGGCGGATTTGCCTGCCAGGCGGACGGTGAGTATACGCTGCCGGGGTCGTGAAATCGGGCCAGCCGGTTGCCGCGGCGAGGCGCCGCCTCGCTCCCAGCATGGTTGAAGGCCGCCGCAACAGCGCCTCGTAGTGTCTCAGTTCGATCTTCGGGGTCGGCACGATGGCGCTCTAGTATTGTAGCGCGGGTGTCCCCACCCGCGATCTGTCGATGAATTGCACAATCGCGGGTGGGGACACCCGCGCTACAGAATTCAAACTGAGACGCTATCCAGCGCCGGTTTTTCTCACCTTTATCCCGCTTCCGGGGTTATACTTCGGGCACTCTAAAGCGCAGGGAATTCTGCAGGCAGATCGCCCTTCACTTCCCGGCGAATTCGTTGGTTTTTTGCCCATTCATTCAAGCGGCCCGACGCAAGGAGGTAGGAAATGTTCGACGATAAGTTGAATTTAAAAAGCGCGGGGATTCTCGCCTCGGCCCTGGCACTCTTGGTCTCAGCCCCCTGGGAGCTCAGCCTGCGAGCAAGACCAAGCGGAGACTCGGGGCCGCCCGCGACCCGGACGGACAATGTGATCGATGACTACCACGGCGTGCAGGTGGCGGACCCCTACCGCTGGCTGGAGGATCAGCAGAGTCCCGAGACGCGCGCCTGGATTGATGCGCAAAACAAGTATACCGATTCGCTGCTTGACGCCTGGCCGCAAAAGGAGGAGTTGAAGCGCCAGGTCAGCGGGCTGCTGAAGATCGATGCCATCGGCATGCCCCGGGAGCAGAACGGCCGGGCCTTCTTCACCAAGCGGGCGGCCGACCAGGACCAGGCGGTTCTTTGCGTGCGAAAATCCGCGGGCGGCGAAGACGAAGTTCTTCTTGATCCCAACTCTCTAAGTGCCGACCATTCCACCTCCGTCCTGCTTAAAGGTGTGTCGGAGGACGGCACGCTGATTGCCTACGGGCTTCGGCACGGCGGCGAAGACGAGGTGGCGATTCACCTGATGGATGTTGACCGCCGCGCGGACCTTGCCGATGTGCTCCCCAAAGCGCGCTATTTCACTATCAGCATTCAGCCGGATAAGAGCGGCCTGTATTACGCCGTGGGCGGGCGTACGCCGCGGGTGTATCACCACACGATGGGCGCCGACCCCGCCAAAGACGAGATGGTGTTCGGCGAGGGTCTGGGAGCGGAAGTGATCGTCTTCGCGGAGCTCTCCGATGGCGGGCGGTACCTCATCCTGCACGTTGTTCACGGTTCGTCTGCCGACCAAACGGAGATTTACGCGCAGGACCTTCGTTCCGGCGGGCCCATCAAACCGGTGGTCACGGGCATTGCCGCGCGGTTCTTCGGCCAAGTGGGCGGCGATACTCTGTTTGTCGATACCAACTGGAACGCTCCCCACAACCGCATTCTGGCCATCGACCTCCGCAATCCGGCGCGCGACAAATGGAAGGAAATCGTTCCGGAGGACGCTTCAGTACTTGAGGCGACGCAGTTGGCCGGCGGAAAGATCATTGCTGTCTATAGTAAGAACGCCAGCTCGCTGGTGCGGGTTTTCGAGGCCCAGGGCAAGCGCCTTCGCGATGTTCCGCTGCCCGGCATCGGCACGGTTGACATCGGTGGCCGCTGGGCGAGCGACCAGGCATTTTACGGTTACTCCTCCTTTCACGTTCCTTTGCTGATCCAGCAGTATGACGTCGCCACGGGAAGCCAGAAGCTGTGGGCGCAGGAAAAGGTCCCTATTCACAGCGACCGGTTCGAGGTGAAGCAGGTTTGGTTCAACTCCAAGGATGGGACGCGCGTGCCCATGTTCATTCTCGGCCAAAAGGGGATGAAGCTGGATGGCTCGCGTCCCACGCTGGTGACCGGTTACGGGGGCTTCAATGATATCGAGTCACCGGAATTTTCCCCCTTGGGGGCGCTTTGGGTCGAAAACGGCGGCGTCTATGTGGTGGTGACGCTGCGCGGGGGCGGGGAATTCGGCGAAGATTGGCACCGGGCGGGCATGCTCGGCAAGAAGCAGAACGTTTTTGATGATTTCATCTCTGCCGCCGAGTGGCTGATTCAGAATCACTACACCCAGCCTGCGCACCGCGCGATCGCAGGCGCCAGCAATGCCGGTTTGTTGGTGGGCGCGGCGCTTACCCAGCGGCCCGATCTTTACCGGGCGGTGCTTTGCCTCTATCCCTTGCTGGACATGCTGCGCTACGAGAATTTTCTTGCGGGACAGTATTGGGTCACCGAATATGGCACGGCCAAGAACCCCGACCAGTTCAAATATCTGGCCGCCTACTCGCCTTACCATAACGTAAAGCCGGGCGTGAAGTATCCCGCTGTACTGCTGGTCAGCGGCGACGGCGATACGCGCGTTGCCCCGCTGCACGCGCGCAAGATGACGGCCTTGCTTCAGGCATCCACGGGCTCGGACCGGCCGATTCTGCTCCATTACGACACTCAGGCCGGGCACTCCGCGGGCATTCCCGTTTCCAAGCAGATCGATCAGATGACTGATGAGGCAGGATTCCTTTTCTGGCAACTTCAGATGAAGGTTGCTCCATAGAAGCCCTAATCCCTGGGGAGATCCCCCGGCTTTGCCGGAGGAGGCAGCTAGAGTTTTACCCTTGTGGGAAGCAGGAATTCGCCGCCTTTCATTGAATCGAGAAACCCCCTCACCCCGACTCCCCTGCCCCTCTTCCCTCTCCCCTGGGGAGAGGGAAGAGAGGAGAAGGGGTGATAGGGTGAGGGGTTTCTCCCTGCGGTGGTGGTCAGCCCGTCAACTGACGGATGGCCACCGCAAGAGCCGCGGGCTTTGCCGGAGGATGACCACGTTCATCGCGAACCGGCAACCATGCCCCACGCCGCAATGAAGATGAGTTGAATCAGCCCGCGCGGAACAATTCCCATTACTTTCCGGCCGCCTTGACGCGGTCCGGCGGCGCAAGTAGGCTTTAAGAAGAGGAAAAATCTTCTACTGAGGAAATATGCCCACGGCAGTCGTGGCGATTGGCGGAAACTCGCTTGTAAAGCCGGGCGAGCGCGGCACGCTGGAGGAGCAGCGCGCCAACCTGAGCGCCACTTGCGAAGGCATTGCGGCGGTAATGGCGGCGGGCTACCGCGTGGTGGTGACGCACGGCAACGGTCCGCAGGTGGGTGACGCGCTGCGGCGCTCGGAACTGGCCGCCGAGCAGGCGCCGCCGCTCACGCTTGACGCCTGCGTGGCGGAGACTCAGGCGACCATTGGATATCTTCTCCAGCAGACGCTTCAGGAAACCCTGCAACGCCGCGGTTTGCGCCGGCCCGTGGTGACCATGGTAACGCAGGTGCTGGTTTCGCGCCGGGATTCGGCCTGGAAGCGG
>JASIKV010000456.1 GCA_030049455.1 Terriglobia bacterium | reverse complement strand
AGAATGCGCCCGTGAACTACGCAAACCGCTCGCGCTTGGCTATGTCGGCGGCGTTGCCGGGCACGGGAACTTCCGCCTTGATGTTCAGCGGTCCCCAAGCGTATTCGGTGGGTCCCAGGCGCTCCGGCGAATCCATGATTTCATCCCACTTCACCAGTTTGCCGGTGTAGGCTGCGGTACGCGCCATAACGGCCGCCAGCGTCGCGTGCGCCACATGCTCGGCTTCATTGATGGGCTGGTTGGTACGGATGGCGGTGACGAAATCCACGTGTTCCTGCTCGTAGGGATTGAACTTCGTCTTGCCGGGGTCTTGGCCCTCTTCCTGGTACTTCCACACCACTTTGCCGGTGAGGTCGAAAATGGTGCTGCGACAATTCGTGTAGCCCTCCGTTCCGATCACGTACTCGGAAACGTCCTGCTCGCAGCCTTCGATTTGCCGGCACATACTTTCCATGATGCCGCCGTTGGGATAGGTAAACTGCGCATTGAAAAAGTCGTACTGGTCACCCGTGACCTTCTGCACGCGACCGCCGGAAGCGATGACCTGCGTGGGATTCATTCCCGTGAACCACAGCACGGCGTCAAGATTGTGGACGTGCTGCTCGCAGATGTGGTCGCCGGAGAGCCAGCGCCAGTTCACCCAGTCGCGCAGCATGGCCTCCATGTCGTTCCATTCCTTTTTCTTTTGCACGTACCAAAGCGGGCCGCCGTTCCAACGGGCATAGGCGCCCACAACGTCACCGATGAAGCCGTGCGAGACTCGGTTGTAAGTCTCCTGGTAGGCGCGATCGTGCCGCCGCTGCGTTCCCGCCACAACGCACAGGTTGTAGGACGCGGCTTTCTGCCCCGTGGCCAGCACGGAGCGCACGCCGGGAGCGTCGACGGCGCAGGGCTTTTCGATAAAGCAGTGCTTCTTGGCGTCCACGGCGGCGTCAAAATGAATCGGGCGGAAGTGCGGCGGCGTAGCGCACAGCACCGCATCAACGTCGGTAGCCAGAACCTTCTTGTAGGCGTCAAATCCGATGAAGCAATGATCGTCAGCAACCGGGTTATTGGCCTCTTTGGCCAGGTGGTCGCGGCATTTGTCGAGATGATCCTGGAAAACGTCGCCCAGCGCAGTGATTTTGACGTTCGGTCCTGCCTTCAGAAATTGCAGCGCCGCGCCCGTGCCGCGCTCACCGCAGCCGATCAGGCCGGCCTTCAGCACCGGACCGTCCGGCGCGACGTCGGTAAACTTCAGCGGCGTCACCGACTTCTTGCAGCTCGTAATGATCGCCGCCGCCCCCACGGCCGCTGCAGCGCCTATGAATGTTCGGCGCGTAAAATCCCGGGTTCCGTTTTCCTTCCTCTCATCGCTCATATTGAATCTCCTTTAAATGCAAAAATGAAGTTTGAAATACCTAGGAATTGAAAATTTCGCCGCCCCAAGCGGATCTTGCAGTGCGGGCATCGCGACCGCGGCTCTGACACGGCCATGATCGCCGTACCACGAAGATTTAATTCCTCCCACTTCCCGCAACAACTCTGCTCCCCCCGGCCGGGGGACTCTCATCATACTCCCGCACAACTCGAAATCCCACATCCGTGCAGTCGGAATACCACCAGATGCTCTTGGGGGACTGCGGGTCGGTCAGCAACCAATCGTCTTCGCGCGTGTGGTCGCGCGCGGCGCAACGCAGGTCGGCGGCGTCAGAGCGAAAAGAGCCTCCGCGCACCACGTGCTCCTTGCCGGACTCCGGTCCACGCGGATCGACCGCCGCGGAACGGGCGTAGGCGTCGGGCGCGTACCAATCGAGACAAAACTCACGAACGTTGCCGAGCATGTCCTCCAGTCCCCAGGGATTGGCCTTGGTTGCGCCCGTGGGATGCGTTTCGTCCTCGCTGTCCGTCTGGTACCACGCGAAGTCGACCAGCGGCTCGGTCTTCATGCCGAAGATATGGTTCAGCCACCGCTGATTTGTGAACGACCCCGGGTCACCCGAGAAAAAGTACGGTGACGATGTCCCCGCGCGTGCCGCGTATTCCCACTCCGCCTCGGTGGGCAGACGATACTTCTTGCCGGTGATTTCCGATAGCCATGCACAGTATTCCGTTGCGGCGTGATAGGTCATGGTAATCGCCGGGCGCGCTCCCCGCCCCCAGCCCTGGTCCGGCGACCCGTAAGGAGGCGTAGGCCCGCTCACACCATCGGCCTTGCCCGTCGTCGCCACATCGCGATTGCGGCCCGTGTTCCCGCGCTGCAGCAGGTAAACTTCGTACTCGCGCCAGGTCACTTCCACGCGCCCCATCCAGAACGGGCTGAGCTTCACCTCGTGCACCGGACCTTCATCCGCGCGGCGATAAGGTTCGGAATCCGGACTGCCCATTTTGAAAGTTCCGCCCGGCACCGCCACCATTCGAAACTTCACCGTCGAGCCCGGAATTTCTTCCGTGTAGCTCGCGAAGCCCTGGGGTGCGGATGGGAACAGATTGTCGAGGTCCTGCTCCGGCGCCGCGCCTTCATCCACAGCTTCCTCGGATTCCTTCCCGCGGAAGTGGCCCGTGTGCAGGTGGCAGTTGATGCAGCGCATCTTGTCCTTCGACTGCTGGTAGTGCAGGTGGCCGTCCACACCCTTCTTCGAGAGCCCGGCGCTGAACAGATTGGCGTGGCAGCGAATGCACGCGCTGTCGTAAGTGAAGTCGCGCGCCTGGTTGAGCGTCTGCATCGACTGCCAGTTGATTTTCTTCAGGTCTTTGAAGAGCTTGCCGTAGATGTCGATGCTGCCCAGCCGAATTTTCTCCGGGTAATAAGCGATTCCCCCGCCGGGAAGGTGGCAATCGATGCAGTGCGCCACCACGCCGCTCTTGGTGGTGAAGTGCGGTGAGCGAATCCAGGTCTGCGTGGCGTCGGGATGGGCATGGCACGACTGGTCGCAGAATTTGTCGGAGGAGGTCGCGTCCGTCCCCGCCTTTCCCGACAACATGACGAGAATTCCGAGAATGAATCCGATGCCGATCAGCGCGCGATTTTTGGTGAATATCCGCATCAAGAATCTTGTAATCATCCTCCGACAAAGCCGGAGGCTTCTTCGAAGTAACCCCTCACCCTATCACCCCTTCTCCCCTCTTCCCTCTCCCCG
>JASIKV010000455.1 GCA_030049455.1 Terriglobia bacterium | reverse complement strand
GTGTCCCCAATCACCGGCCGTTCGGGCACTACAATGGTATCGCCCGGCCGGACCACGGAAGAAAGTATGCTGCTTGACCACCAGCCTCCCTGGTGGCGGCTGGTGATTTCCCCATCCGCTCGTATGATAAACACGGCACCCCGATCGGCGAGCCGCGTGGCGCCCCCGCCCTGCGAGAGATACCATCCTGCGTTCTTGCCCGGCACATAGGTTATGGCGTTCGAGTTGTAGACTTGCCCAACCACCAGGACAACCCCGGGCTCCTTTGGAATATCGAGAATGTCCCCTTCGCGTACCTCAATATCCTGCGGGGAGTTTTCAAACCCTTTCAATCCTGGACGCATCCGGACCACCAATCGGCCTGAAACCGGAGCGCTCCTTAAGGCGTCCAAAGCGCGCTGTTGCTGTTGCGCAGCCTCCTGGGAAAGTTGCGCCTGCTCTGCGCCAGTGGTTTGGAGTGAGGTCTTTACTGCGGTTCCCTCCTGCTCGATTCTTTGTATCAGGTCATCGCGGCTCTTCTCCTGCAGATCGCGTACTGACTTGCGATAGAAGATCGCGCCTTGCGGGTAGGCCGTCGGCAGCAGCCCCCCGGCTCGCTTTATGACCGAGCTCAAGCGCTCACCGGGACGAATACCGTAAACCCCAGGATTTTTAATCTCGCCTTTCAAGGTTATGGATGCCCCGAGGTCATTCCACCCGGGCAACTGGGGCACCGTAAGAACGTCACCATCTTTGAGCGGAATATTCAGTTTAGGGTCTGAAGAGAGCGCCGCCAAGTCTACGCGTTGATGCTCACCCCCCGATTGCTGGCCCGCGATCGGGAAATACCGGGTCAAATCGCCATTGGAAAGGTCGGCGCTTCGCTTCGGTCCGCCCGCCGCGCCGAGTAAATCCGCGATGCGCATATCGTCACCCAGCGGATAGCGTCCCGGATTTGCTACCTCACCCCGGATAAAAGCGCTTGGCGGGTCAACGCGGTATGTACTGCGGTGAATCACAATTCTGTCGCGAGGTTCGACCGCCACATTGTCCATCGGCTCGGCATTGAGGGCGGCCGTGAGGTTTACATTCAGGATTTTCAGCGAACCATCCGGCTGCAATCGGAACAATTGTGCTGAATCGAGTGAGGCGTCAGGAAGCACTCCGCCGGCCTGATAAATTGCGTCGCGGAGATGCATTTGGCCTGAAGTGCGGTATTCCCCAGGATTGCGCACTTCACCGGAAACCCAAAAGATCGGCGCAGCTTCCAGGTCATACCGGCCCAGGATGCGAACCGTATCGAGCGGCTCCAGCTTGGGTGACGCGGGGGGATTGGCCAAAGCCGCCTGCAAATCAAAGCTCTCCACCACCGGCCGCCAATCGGGCTGACGAAGCCGAATGATCTCCGCATAGTGCTCGGCTGGTTCAGGCAGGAGGTCCTTGTAGGAGCCGATGAGGTCTGTCAGGTGCATATCCTGCGTATAGGCATATCTTCCCGGCCTCAAAACGTGGCCCTGTAAGTAAACGGCGGAGGTATTGTAGGAGGCGATAGGGAAGATATGAACCTGGTCGCCGTCCCGCACCTTGAATCCGGCAAGCTGGCGACGCACTGCCTGTGGATCGGAGGCGTCGTCAAGGTCAAGGTTCATCATGGTGCGCGTTCCATGTGCTTCCAGCCGTTGCACCTCAATGTGGCGCAGCGCCGCAGCGGGCAGAATCCCTCCCGCCAAGTCGAGCGCCTCCGCAAGCGTCGTTTCGTCCCGTAGCTCGTAAACCGCGGGCCGGCGAACCATTCCGTCCACGCTTACTTGCGGGCCGACAGGCGGAACTTGCAAGGTGTCCCCATTCTCGAGATTTTTCAGGTCGCCTCGAATTCCGTGCAGCAGCAGGTCGTAGGCGTCCACCTCCTCAACCAACTGGCCACCCCGGAAGTGCCGCAAGTGCCTCAATGAGCCCCTTGGAGTAATTCCCCCAGCGGCAAACAGGGCGTTCAAGGGTGTTGAGAGCGAGCTGATGTCGTATGCGCCCTGTGCGACCACCTCACCTACCACATACACCCGCACGGTGCGCAGGCGAGCGAGCGAGACATCTGCTGACACGTCGCGGTATTGCGTTCGCAGCAAGCGTTGCACGTCTTCCTGAACCTGTCCCAGGGTCCTGCCACTCACCATAACGGGTCCGGCTTCGGGCAAGACCAAGCGGCCCTCGCGATCGACGTTTCGGAAGAACCGCTGCGAGACTCCGCCCCAAAGGTCAATGGTCAGGCCGTCGCCGGGCCCCAGTACGTAATCCGGACCGGCGGGGAGGTCCATAGGTATCCCCAGGCTTCCGCGTTCATGGCGGAATACATCCAAGCCGAAGCGTTCAAGTTGCCCGGTGCGTGGTGCCGCCTGCACGTACAGGTCGTAGAGCGATGGAATGTAGGCGTAAGGATTGGGCATGTTCTTCATTTCCACAGGCTCGGGCGTCACTGCGGGGGCTGGCTGTCGCGGTATCATTGCGAGGTTGCGTTGGCTCGGCCGCGCGGGATTTTCAGGCAACACTGGCGAAATCCCTCCCGTCACATCGGCCAACTCTCCCGGACGAAGCGTGCCCGTCTGCTCATTGCTTCGTGGCTGGGGTGTGGAGCTGGTAATGCTGGCTGTCATCAGGGAGTTTGCCAAGTCCTGGCGCTGCTGAAGGTCTGGAGAGGGCTGCTCAGTGCCAGGCTGTTGTTGCATGAGGGGAGCAGGGGGTTGTTCGGTGCGGTTTTCCGGAGCAGGGCAGCCATCTTCCTGGAAATAGGGATCGCAGAGTGGTTCAGAAGTTTCCAACTCCTGTTCCGCCCCGGTGCCGGTTGCAGGCCGCCCGGTCTGCATCCGGCAATTGGTGTCCTGATAGTCCGTGCCGCAAGGTACCTGGGGGCCTACAGGAGCATTCGCCAGCTCCGTTGCCTGGGTTCGGGCGATCTGTTCCGCTTTGGCCCGCATTATCAAATCCTGTTCGCGTCCTTTTGCCGACTGGGGATTAAATTCAGGCGTCAAGTAGCCGTACCGTTGCAAGAGGCGCGTGGCAAGACCGCGGAATCGGATGTCATCCGCCAACCGCTGGTAAATTGCGGCGTCGGTCATGTCCTCCTCGGCGACGATTTGACCCCTGTCGATCGCTTCTTGGGCCATCAAGCGCTTCAATTCGACCATCAGGCCGTCATTCTTGATCAGAACGTCGTGGATCTGCTCTGCGGAGGCGGCCACCATTTCTAAATTGTCGGTTGCCCAGTCACTTACCCGCTCCCGCCGGGGCTGCGATTCCATGCTCGGCTGCGTTGCGGGACGCTGCGCCTGACCCTGCCCGCTGGTCCGCTCCTGGCGGTCGCGCGTGCCGGTGGATTGTGTCTGCGCCTGCCCGGTCTCCTGGGCAAATGATGCGCCGAGGTAACCCAACAGACTGAAGAACAGTCCGGTCGTGACGATCCACGATCCGCGTATCCGCGCTCCTTGCGGGTGACTGTCCCGGCGCCTTGCTGGTCCTTTAGGACGGGAATCTTGAACGCGAAGCTGCATGATGACTCCTAGCTGGGTACTAAGGAATTACGTC
>JASIKV010000055.1 GCA_030049455.1 Terriglobia bacterium | reverse complement strand
GCCGTGGCGGATGTCGTGACGGTGGCGATGGGAATGGTGGCAGAAGAGAATCCCGTGGTATTTGAAGCCGGCGTGCAACTGTTCGAGACGTTCAAATAAATAAAGTTGGTGGCGCTCGCCGTCATCGCCAAAGTTCCGCCTGCGTAGGTGTAAATGGTATTGCTGCAGACTGCGGTTCCGGCACCCAGGCTTAGATTTAGCCCGGATCCTGCCGTCGGCCAGTAACCTGGCGCCACACCACCCGCAGTTTCGGCATGCTTGCCTTGGACGAGTGAGGCGTTCCCATTACCATAATGGGGCTGCTGGCCGAAGCCCGCGGGTTCGAAATTCAGAGTGGCAAGGAGGATTGCCAATAGCCAGGTGCCGGCCTGCACGGCACGGCCAACCTCTTTGACGACTCGCCAAATGCCGATTTGCACGATTGTTTTCACCATACCTGCACCTTCGCGGTCACCCCGGCGTCCGAGGCGACGAGATAGAGGTTTGAACTGTCAGCGTCCGTTGGGGATTGCCACCAGATGTCGCCTGAGCTGTTAATACGAATATGCGCCGCAATGGGAGTGCGCCCCAACAGATGCGGTACCGTAAGATTTCCGGGCTGAGTAGAGGTGACTAGGATTTGGCCGAAAAGCGCCGTGGCTTGGGTCACGCTTGTAACCTGCGTCGCGTTCGTTACGACAACTCCGATGAATGCGTCCCCGGGATCAAGCGCGGCCAGAGTATTCACGTAATAGAAGCTGCTGGGAAAATTCTCCTGCTGATAAAAAAGATAGGAGGTGGCGCTGGCGGGCGCCGCGCCGGGCGCCGGGGTGGAAGGGGCGAAGCGCGACCCATTCGCGTAAAGCACGCCCGCGCTCAGGCTCGGGTAAAGCGAATTGGAAGTGCCGAGTTGGAAGCCGCTCACCACGCCGCTCAGGCCCAGGTCGCCGACCAGGGTATCCACCACCGAGGCGAGGTCGCTCATGAACGCCACATTGGCGTCGAGCAGCGACATGTTGCCGTCCATGTCGCTTTCGTACTGGGTCAGGCCGTGCTGAGGCTGTACGAAGCCCTTGCGGGGCAACACGGTACGCACGATTGCCATACTTACCTCGATTCAAGGTTCAAGAGCCGCGGGTGGGGACACCCGCGCTACAACTAATCGCCACTTACTCCCGCCGGCAGATTCACGCTCATCCGCTGGCAGATTGCCATCACTTTAACTGTACCCTGATTCTCCGCGCCGCTGGTCGTCCAATAGGTTTGCACCACAACCTTGCCGTTGGCGTCATTCACATCGAGTTGATAAGGGCACACGGCCAGGCTGCCCTGGCCGGCGTCGCTGTTGGCCAGCGCGGGCGGCGTGGCCTGGCCGGGAACGTATCCTGCCGCAGGCGAGCGCGAGGAATAAAGAATCGGAATGAACAGACACTCCGGATAACTGTACGCATAGCCGTCCACGGGCGAAACGGGCGTGGAAACCGTGTCGCCCGGTCCATAGAAGCCCATGTAGATGATCTCGCAGCGCACCGAGCCGAATTTAGCGTTGTGCGAGATCTTCGCCAGCGCGTAATCGGTCAGCGGCTGCCCGCCGGCGATCGTGCTGTCCGCCAGGTCGAAGAAGCCGGGAATTTCAGACATCAGCATTTGACTCATTGATTCACCTTGTAGCGCCGGTGTCCCCACCGGCGGCTGTAGCGGCGGTCTGCGACCGTCGCCTTGCGACCATAACCGTCTTCCGGCGGCGGGTCGTGCGACGCTCACAGAGCGCCGCTACAGCTAGAAAATCGTGCTCAACGGCATCGTCACCACGCCGTCTCCTCCGGGCGTGGCGGTGATGAAAAAGTACGTCTCTTGCTCGGCCTCGGTGGCTTCCGAATAGGGTGGAATATCGTCCGCCTGCGGCGCAATTTCATAAGGCGTTGTGGTGCTGGCACGGCGCATATCGAGCAGCGTAAAGCGCACCTGCCCGCTGGTGTAGTCGGGCGCGCGGCCGATGACCTCGCAGGGAATGTTGGTGACGCCGCGGCCGCCGCTGATGTAATCCGGAATCAGCGGGTGCGTGAGTGAGACCCAGTCTTTCAACTCCGGCTGAAGCGTCCCAAGCTGCGTGACGGCTTGATAAATGGGTGTTCCAAAGCCGTAACGGCGGAACAGCTGGTCGCCCAGCAGGAAGGCGCGCAGCGTGCCTCCGCGCGCGGTGCGCAGACCGGCGGTTTCCACCTGATGGTTGTAGAGGTAGCGAAACAGGTTGTAGCTGGTTTGCTGAAGCATGGTTACCGTGGTGTTGTAAGTCAGCGCGCTCGTGTTGATGGCGCTGTCGTCCGTATCCAGGCGAAATGACAACGCATTGATGACGGGCGCCAGCCGCACTTCCGGAATCCCCACGATGTTGCTTTGCGTGAACGCGAACACCGGAGTCTGGTTGAGCGGATTCTTCATGGGCTTCAGCGTAAGCAGGCCGCTGGACGTGATGACCATCACCAGGCCCAGCGGCTTCAGGATTTGATCCTCCAGCCAACTGCGCGCCTGCTGCGGAGAAGTAATCTTGAATTCAAACCAATCGCCTGAGAACATGCCGTCGCGCAGCGCCGTGATGCCCGGGACATCAAGATAAGGGTTGGGATTGATCAGGGTCGCGGGATTCCCGCCGGTCGATTCGGTGGTGAGCGGCACGTATTGCGCCCAGAAAGGATTCGCCGCGGCCACCAGCCCGCCGGTGCCGCCCACTTCCACCACGGCGTTGAGCGCTTCGTCCTGGCCCACGCCCAATTCGTTCTGCAGGGCCGCGAGAAAAATGTCGAGCGGGTTGCCGCTCACCCATCGTGGGTTGTCATTCGACACCGGATAGCTGTTGGCCTGCCACTGCGCGCC
>JASIKV010000454.1 GCA_030049455.1 Terriglobia bacterium | reverse complement strand
GCGGGACACCTTCTCCCCAAGGGAGAAGGAAAACAATTCTGTTCCCTCTCCCGTTTGGCCGAATGCTCAGTAGTAGACGAAACCCCCGAGGTGTTGAACAATAGGGGTGCAGGAGAAGATCATTTGCTGAATGGAAAGAAAGTTTTCGTTGTCATGCCGGCTTACAACGCCGCGCGGACCCTGCGGCAGACGTGTTCGGAATTGCCGCGGGACATCGTGGATGAAGTCCTGGTGGTCGACGACTTCAGCTCCGACTCTACCGTGCAACTGGCGCGCGAGCTGCATCTGACCACCTTCGTGCATCATCGCAATTTGGGTTACGGGCGCAACCAGAAGACTTGCTATCGCGAAGCGCTCCGCCGCGGCGCGGAGATTGTGGTGATGCTGCACGCCGATTACCAGTATTCTCCCCGTCTGGTCGCCGCACTGGCGGGCATGATCGCCTTCGGAGAATACGACCTGGTGCTGGGCTCGCGGATTCTCGGTTCAGGCGCACTTCGCGGCGGAATGCCGCTTTACAAATATGTCTCCAACCGCTTTTTGACCCTCTATCAAAATATCCTTTTTGATTACAAAATCTCCGAATACCACACCGGCTTTCGCGCCTACTCGCGCGAGGTGCTGGCCAACCTGCCGCTGGAGGAAAATTCCGATGATTTTATTTTTGACGCGGAGGTGCTGGCGCAGGCGATCTATCGCGGATATCGTCTGGGGGAAATTTCCTGCCCGGCGCGCTATTTCCCTGAGGCGTCGTCGTTGAATTTCTCACGCAGCGCCCAATACGGGTTGCAGGTATTGGTTCTTACCCTGAAGTTCTGGCTTCAGAAGCATGGTCTTGGACACTTCCGCCTGCTCAGCCCGCAGGGCCGGACGCTGTCTGAAGATTACTACACGGAAATCACGGAAACATTTCCACCCGAAAGCCGCACATGAGGATTGCGGGGTCCAAGTATTGACTCCGAGCGGTAACTGCTGGTGATCATGTGCAACGGGAGATGAGCAGTAGCGGAGGGAGGCAGAATTCGCGCGGCTGCTGCCGCCAAAATCCTGACACCGATGCGCGCCGGGTCTCTATGCAACCGCCTCGGCGCAATCGGCATCTCCTATTGTTCTCGCCGGGTTCGATTAATTTGGAACTGCCCCGAGAGGGTTTTTCTGGTATCATGAAGGTTGTGTGGGCTTCCCACACGCATAAGCTTATCCCAGGGAAAGACCGCGACAATCAAAGTGACACGTGGAAGATATCATCGGCATAATTCCTGGGCGCACGCCCTGATTGTGGGCTTGCTGCTGACGGGTGAAGTCCATCTTTTTTGCGCCGAGATTCTTCACCACCATGACGAAGTCGCCAGGGTCTGCCAGTTGGAGCATGATGGCGGAACCTACTGGCATGCTTCCCAGGATCTGAGCCCCCTCTGCCCACTCTGCCAAATTGCCCGCAGCGGCTCGGTGTTTCCCGGGGCCAATCAATCTCTTGTTCAGAAGCCGCAACTCGAATCCAGTTATGTGCCTCTCCCGCGGCTGGCGAGATATTCTCCGGTCCTGGCGGACTCCCTGCTTGCCCGCGCCCCTCCTCTTTCCTGAAGTCTCCCTCACTTTCCAACTTTAAAACAACAATTTTCGTGAACCCCCAAGGAGGAGATTTCATGGTTTGCAGGCGCGTATCTTTATATATCTTGATCTTTTCCCTCGGCATCGCCATTCGCCCGGCATTCGTGCCTGGGCAGAGCCTTGGTAGTGCAGGCGTGGTCAAAGGCACGGTGAAGGATCCCTCAGGCGCGGTGATTCCGGCGGCCACGGTCACGGTCCACAATCCGGTAAGCGGCTTCGAGCGTACTTCTTCCACCGATGCCAAAGGCGAATTCACCTTCACCAACATTCCCTACAATCCCTATCACCTGACGGTAGGCATAGCGGGGTTTGCCTCCTACGCGGAGGACGTGGACGTAACCTCCGCCGTGCCCGTCAACCTCAACATTACTTTGCAACTGGCGGGCGCAAAGACCACCGTCACGGTTTCGACCGAGTCGTCCGACCTGATCGAGGTTGACCCGACAACCCACACGGACGTTGACCGCGCGCTTTTCGATAAGCTGCCGCTGGAAAGCGCCTCTTCATCGCTCAGCTCGCTGGTCACATTGTCTTCGCCGGGAATCGCAGCCGACTCCAACGGCCTGTTTCATGGACTTGGAGATCATGCCTCAAACTCCTTTTCCATCGATGGGCAACCGATTACGGATCAGCAAAGTAAGGTCTTCTCAAACCAACTCCCTTCCGACGCCGTGCAGTCGCTTGAGGTGATCGACGGGGCGCCTCCGGCCGAATACGGAGGCAAGACGAGTGTGGTCATCGTGGCCACCACACGCTCCGGGCTCGGGGAAACTACTCCTCACGGCGAGGTGACCGCCTCCTACGGAAATTTCGGGACTTCCAACGAAGAATTCAATCTGGGATACGGCGGGCAACGCTGGGGCAACTTCATCGCCGCAAATGGCTTGGACACCTCAAGGTTTCTGGACGGACCGGAGTTCGATGTCATGCATGACAAGGGAAATGAAGAGAACGTCTTTGACCGAATTGACATCAAGCCCTCGGCAAAAGACACCCTCAACCTGAACTTCCAGTTCACGCGCTCCTGGTTCCAAACTCCCAATTCCTACGACGCACAAGACGCCACGGCATGGACGGGATTGGTGGTGGCCAATGGAGGCTTGGGCCCCAATGGGCTGCCCGTGGGTCCCGCCGACCAACGCTCACAAATCGACACCATCGACGTTGCTCCCGCCTGGACGCGCCTGCTCAATAACAGCACGGTGCTCACCTTCGGCGGGTGGGTGCGGCGCGATGGCTATAACTATTATCCCAGCGGCGATCCCTATGCAGATTTAATCCCCGACCTGCAACTCCAGAGCATCGGCCAGGACCGCACCCTGACGAACGCCGGCCTGCGCGGGGAAATTAACTATGTGAAAGGCGTCAACAACATCAAGGCGGGTGTGACCTTTGAACACACTTTCCTGACCGAGGATGACACCTTTGGAATCGTCGATCCCACCGCCAACGCGGTCTGCCTGAATCCTGATGGGAGCCCTTACACCAATCCCGGGCTTACCAACCCGGCGAACTGCGTGGGAGGACTCACGCCGAACCCCGCGTTTGTTCCCCTCTTGGGCTGCTACGATTTGACTCGCACGGCGGCGCTTCCCGCCTCAGATGGCTGCTCCTCCACGACGAGCGGCGTGTACCCCTACGATGTTCACTCGGACATAAAAGAGGTGGCGTTGTTTGCCCAGGACTCTATCAGCTACAAGAACTGGAATGTCAATGCCGGCCTGCGCGGCGACTTCTACCACGGCATTTCGATCTTCAACCAGGTTGAGCCTCGCCTAGGCGTGGCCTACAACGTTAAGAAGACGGGCACGGTGATGAAACTGTCTTATGCCCACACCATGGAGACACCGTTCAACGAAAATCTGATTCTGGCCAGCAATGGCTGCACGGACCCTGTCATCAGCGACCTGATGGCGTCCACCATCAGCCCCTGCGTCAGCACCGTCCCCCTGAAACCCGGCACGCGCAATGAATTCCATGCGGGTCTCGAGCAGGCTTTCAGCAAATACCTGGTGTTTGACGGCGAATACATCTGGAAGTACACGGAAAGGGCGTTCGACTTCAGCGTGCTGGGAGACTCGCCCATCACCTTCCCCATCGAGTGGGACAAGTCGAAGATCCCAGGATATGCCCTGCGAATCAGCGTGCCGGCCGTTCACGGCTTCTCGGCGTATAACGTGATGTCGAGCGTGGCCGCGCGTTTCTTCGAGCCTCAAGTCGCGGGAGTAGGCGCCACACCCGCCTCGACATGCGCGGTGTCGGCTACAGGGTGCGAAGTGTTTCGCATCGACCACGACGAAAAGTACAACCAGACCACGCACGTCCAATATCAGCCGTTCAAGCGCGGCCCCTGGGTCGGCTTCAACTGGCGGTACGATAGCGGCCTGGTGGCCGGCCCCGTGCCCTGCGCGGGCGGGAACTGCGCCAATGGCCCGGCGGGAACCGACTCCATCGTCGACGCCTCCATCATTACACCTGACCAGCAGTTCCAGGCCGGGCTCGCCTGCAATGGCGTCTATGCCACCCCGACCGTCGGGATCAGTTCGTCTCTCGGATACGGCGTCTGCCCCGGCAATGAATACACTTCCAAGTATGTGCACATTCCCGCTCCGGGAACCGAGAGTGACGACCACAACCCGCCCCGCATCGCTCCCCGCAACCTCTTCGATCTTTCCGTGGGGGAGGACAACATCTTCAATGGTGATAAGCATCGGTGGAGCCTACGCCTGACCGCCGTCAACTTTCTGGATAAGGAAGCGCTCTACAATTTTATTTCGACCTTCAGTGGCACCCATTATGTAACCCCACGAGCCCTTACGGCCGAGATTGGGTTCCACTTCTAGATACAACTCAATTTCAATCGCGGCCCCGGCGGGCAGCATAAGTTGCAACCGCCGGGGCCGGACTACCCATAGGCCCAAACCCGGTTGAGAGGGTCCGTGGCTTCATGGCGAAATCAACCTGCAGGGCTTGTTTGCATTGGAGGGTTCCCACAAAGTAGTTGCTTTTTTGACTTGTAATTGATTAAATAATGAGCTTAGGATTATCGACATCTCGTGCGCGCACTCCCACTCCGTTTAATTCGACCGGAGGGGACGGAGACGCGATGGACCGGCTGCGATTTCAAGCTTGGGGCTTGAAATCCTCTCCGCGTGCGTGCCCCCGGGTCGATTTAGGGATGGGGGGGGAAATCACAATGAAACCGAAACCCAGAACAACACAAAAAATGGCAAGGCAGGCATTTGGATTGCTGCTGGACTTGCGCGAACGCGAAAATGCTCACCAACTTTTGACCCAAGCGATCGCGTTTTTGGAAATGCTGGGGCGGGAAAGGAACATGCATGCGGCGCCAATGATGCTCTCCATCCAGCTCATGGAGTTGCGAAAGTCTTAGGGGGGCGCGACCGGCGCGGATTTCCGGCGCCAGACCGCACGCGTCAATTCCGGGGAATCCGAGGCTTGCGCAAGCCCGGCCTTCCCTCCCCGCGGGTGGCGCAGACATTGAATTTTATGTCTTTGGCGCAGTCCCGCGCCCCGCGTCCCTATTCCTGCGCCGCGGAGGCTGCGCTGGTCGCAGGCGCGGGCGAAGCTGCCTGCCCTGCCTTGAGTTTGGCCATCTCCCGCTGAAGCTCGGTGGCCAGATCCTCGAGGATCCGCAATTGTTCAGTCCGGCGCTGAACCAGCGACTCCAGCCGTGCGACCTGCCGCTGCAATTTGTGATTCTCGCGGCGAAGATAGATGAAGCTGCCGCCGGGGATTCCAATCGCCCCGCCTGCACCCTCGCCTTTGGCGAGATCGCCCGGCTTAATATCGGGCAGAGGCGCCAGACGTGACTGAGTTTGTTTAATGAGTGCGTCCAATTCCTTTCGCTCGACTCCCGGTGGACAAAGCTGCCGCAGCGCATTGAGCCGCGCAAGGTCCGGGTTATTCCTTCCCCTCTCCCAATGCTGAACTGCCCCTTTCGTGGCATTCAAGAGGCGAGCCAAACCCTCCTGGCTTACTTCAATCCGCTTGCGAACCTTTCGCACCACCTTCGCTGCCGTCATGGATTCCATTCCTGCGCACCTCCCTTTCAAAATGTTTGTCGATCAACTCGGCTCTTTCCCCAATTGCCAGCGTTCCGGCGAGGCTTGCGGCAGCATCGCGGACGGGGCTCGGGATTTCCGGGAAGCAAAACGTTTGGGTTGAACTCACCTGTTTCCGAGAAACGACTCGGGGGCCTTCGCCCCCGGCTGCGTACCCCAACTTGCTTCGGGCCGGCTCATGCAGGGCGTGGCCTACTTATACCTGGCGACTTCTCGGCTAGAAAACTGCCATTTATTGGGCTATGACGTCGCCTATCATACCATGGGCTGCAAAACCAGGGTCAAGACAAATTGAGTGGAAATAGTGCCCACTTGGCCGTCGTGCATTGACGGTCGGTGGGCGGGTGTGCTTGTCGGATCCGGCCCTACTGGGCCCGTCCGAACTGGGAGCTAGGCTGGATTGTGAATCGGCGTCTGCTGATGAGAGGGCACAAAGCATCGATGCACGACCAGACCCGTGTCATTGCACTCCGGGCGGACATAATCATTCAGCAGATAGTGTCCGGGGGGAAATTCCAAATCGCGGGCGAGATTGGGGATGCTGCCCACAGACGTGTAGCCGTGCATGTAGAGCATGGGGGTGTAGCCCCAGTCGAGCGTCAGCCACATGTCCCGGGTTCCCCAGTTTCCGGAAGGGTCCTGGCTTCGCAGATTAAGGTC
>JASIKV010000453.1 GCA_030049455.1 Terriglobia bacterium | reverse complement strand
TGCCGGCTCGCGCATTTCCACCGCCGTGCGGATGTCCGGGTACTGAGCGCCATCTATCAAATCGGCCCAGTAGACAAGTTCCTTCAGGTCAGGAGCCTTGAAGCCGAATTTCTGGCCGGTGATATCGGCAATGAATTTGGTGCAGGACTTGTAATCCGGATTGTAGAATTTCTGGCCGTTCTGGTGAGTGCGGAAGTGCTGCGCATCCGCCTCCGTCAGAAAGGCGCTCTGGTGATGATCGAACCACCAGGTCAGCTTGTCGGAGCTGGCGTACTTGAAATCGACGATCACATTCTCGTCGGCGCTGAACAGGCCGGGGTCGAACAATTGCCCCGCGCGGTGCATCATGCCCTTGTAGCGAAAATCCGCCTTGGCATTGATGCACTGCTCATAGAATCGCGTGAACACCGCCGCTGAGCAGGCTCCGTCAAAGCATCGATCGTGAAAACAGACAAGAACGGACATAGTTGTAGAATGCAGGGCGGCCCTTTTTACCCGAGACGCCGCGGCGCGAGCGAAACTGTCAAAATTGCCCGTGCGGGCCGAAATTGTCAAGAGAAAATGAGGGGAGAGGGTACTTCGGTGTGATTCGAGGAGGATTGTCAGTCAGCGATTCCCAGAGGGTAGCCTGGGCTGCCGCCTTTGCAGTCCGCGTCTTCTCTATATGCCCGGCGCAATACCCATCCAATGCTAGAATCTCCGTGTGCTGATTGATGAACTTGTCTGGCCAGCGGACCGAGTGGATCACATTGCGCGCCATGGGATTTTGCCGGAAGAGGTGGAAGAGGTCTGTTTCGGCGAGCCCCTTGTTCAGCGCGCCAAGGCTCGTGGCAAGAGTCCCGTATTCTACGTGCTCGGCGAAACGACATCCGGTCGGCATCTGTTTTGCGTTATCATTGGATTTCTCGGCGGAAAGGGTTATCCGGTCACCGCCAGGCCCATGACTGGAAAAGAGAAGAGGCGTTATCATCGATGGAAAAAAACTTAAGAACCAAGAAAATTCCGGAAACGGATTCCATTCAGGAACTCGCCAGGTTTTGGGACTCGCATGACTTAACGAACTTTGAACAGGAACTGGACGAGGTTCACGAACGCATATTTGCTCGAGCCAAGACCCAATCACTAAACGTGAACCTCCCTCCCCGGGATTTTCAGCGCGTCAGGCGGCTCGCCAAGTCCAAAGGCCTGAACGAAACTCGAATGGTCCGCGATTGGATTCTCGAAAGGCTTCACGAATCGCTGTGAATCGGTTGGGACAGATAGAGGAAGATGGGGCCCCGGCGTGATTTCCGGGGGGTTGGGACTCAGGTCTATGCTGCGAGCCGGTCGTTGTTGCTGGGGCTTAGAGCACCTTTACCAGTCCGGGTCAGGCCGATCCCGGCGCTTTGGAAGGTTCCAGGGGCCGAAGGATTCCCGGCCCCCAACATACCGAAACTACTTTGACGCCTGCTGATCGGCAAGCTTCCCGATGACCGGCAGCATGAATTTCTCGCCACTGTAGGCCTTGTAGATCATGAAGATCACCAGGATGAGTGAGCCCAGGCCAATGGCCAGCCAGATGAGCATGTCCAGGATCCAGCCGACGACGGGAATAAAGGCCAGGATGAACCCCACAATCATCATGACAATCGACAAAACAAACATGGTAGCGGCAAAAAAGAGGCACTGAAAGGAGTGGAACTTGATGAATTTGTCCTTGTTGTACGGGTCCATCACCAGGAACAAAATTGCCGGGATGATGGTGACGTAGGCCAACGCTCCCGCCACATTGGGAGCAAGGCCGCTCCCCGCCGCCGCGCCGGCTGCCGGGGCCGCGGGCGCCGCCGCACTGCCCACCGGTGCGCCACAAGCCGCGCAAAATGTCGTCCCTTCCGCCAATTGCCCACCACACTTTGCACAGAATGCCATGCTGTTATCTCCCTTCGCGAAATCTGCGGACATCCAGCGTGTCGACCGGCTCGCCGTCCGCAGTAGAAATCTTGGTTGTCCGCTTGCTTTAAGGAATCGATTTGACACCAACAGGCCAGCTATTCGTACCACAAAGCCCGCAGCGAAACAAGCGGGAAATCAGGTAGTGCCTCAGTTTGAATCTTGTAGCGCGTCCCGCCTCGGCGGGACCACCCGCGACTTGTGGCAAGGCCATCCTGGCCGTGTCCATGGGCTGGAAGCCCATGCCACAGGGGCGGGACACGCGTATTTTTGCTATTCACCGATGGATCGCGGGTGAGGACACCCGCGCTACAATATCGGAACGCCGTCGAGCCAGCCGTAAATTTCAAACTGAGGCACCACCGGAAATCACTTGGAGATTTCCACCGTGTGCTCGCCCGCCGGAACGTCGAAACTCGCTCGACCGTGCAGCGCATGCAAGACGCCTGCCGCCTGGCCATCAATCTTCATGTTCAGGTCGCCGGCGTCAAACTCCAGAGTGGCGGCGTGCACGGGTCGTTTGGTTTTCAACGTAAAGAATAGTTTTGATTCTGACGCCTGGTAATTCCTCACCACCACTCCGGCGTCAGCTTCAAACCGCAACTCGCCCTCGCGCGTCAGGGCGGTTCGATTCGGGCCTACGATGACGTCGTAACTGTGCTTCTCCCAAACCGCGCGCTGAAATTCCCCTGCCGCCGGCGGGTCAAGCGCGCCGAAGCGCAAGCCTTCCCAGGGATTCACGTCGATGTACTGCTCAAGCGGAATGAGGCAGAGCAGGGCGCCCCAGGTGTAGTGCGTGGAGGAATCGTTCCCGGTCCCCCCGCCCCAGGCGTAGTACTCCTCGTCGTCGTGCTGGTTGCCGCGCCAGTCGTCCATGAACAGGTCGTAGCTCTTCTGCGCGTATTCCAGCGCCACGTCGTCAAATCGATAGCGGTTCACACCTTCATAGAGCAGGTAATTTGTCGGTCCCCAGATGTCGCCGCGCCAATAGAACTGGTCGCGAAACGCCGGGTCATTGCGCGCGATCGTGGGCGCGACGTATTTGCCCCAGAATTCCTGGGGGTTCAGCAGATGTTCCTTAATCATGCGAGCGGCTTGCTCGGGCGTGGCGATGCCGGCCAGCAGCGGGTAGAAATTGGTGGGCGAAAGGCGGTTTGAGAAGCGCCCGTCCCAGTATCGGTTCTCGTAGATTCCGTCCTTGTCGTTCCAAAGCTTCTCGCGCACCAGTTGCTTGTGCGTTTCGTAGTCGGCGGCGAACCTCCGGCTGTCCTCATCCTTTCCCAGAATCGCGGCAATCTTCGCCAGGCACTCGGCATCGAGCGTGTAGAGCGAATTCAGTCCCACGTCCGAAAGATTCATCGTGTAGGTGTGAGGGTCGTAGACCACGTCGTCATACATGGGGCTGTCGTCCATGCCGCTTTCGTATTTGGCGTCCTGAAGCGATCCTCGCCCGCCCACGGTCGCGCCGGAACCGCGGTCGCTGCCCAACTCCAGCAGGCCATCATGATTGCCGTCACGCCACGGCTGGCCGTCCCCGCGATCGTTCAGCCACCACTCGTGATATTTCTTCAGGCGGGGATAGGCCCACTCCAGCAGCGCCCGGTCCTGGCGCCGCTGATAGACCTTCCAAACCACGTATGCGGCAACGGGCGGCTCCGAGCGGTCCGGTGTGATACCGTTCCCGGAAGCCATGTTGGGCACCACGCCCGTGGGCGTTTGCGATGAGAGAATGGCGCGTATGCCCGCGGCAGTCTGCCCTTCGTCTTCCAAACTCGTCAGCAGCGAATCGAAGAAGCAGTCCCACTCGCCCACTACCCAGTTGCCCCACCCTTCGGCCCAGAGACGGCTGATGCTGGGAAACATCATGTCGAGCTG
>JASIKV010000054.1 GCA_030049455.1 Terriglobia bacterium | reverse complement strand
TTCTTGTAAGATCCCGTCAGGAATACCCGGAACATGTGCAGCCACACCGTGATGATCATCAAGTGGGCCGCCCAGCGGTGCATGTTGCGCAGCAGCGAGCCGAACGGCACATCGCTCATCAGGTAAACGATGTCGCGGTACGCCTGCCCCTTGGTGGGGTGGTAGTAATACATCAGCAGGATGCCGGTAAAAGTGAGTACAACGAATAAATAGAAGGTGATGCCACCCATTCCCCACGTGAAGTTGTAGCGCACGGCGTCGCGGTTGACTTTGGAAGGGTGCAGGTGCAGGAAAACATTGGAGAGCACGCCCAGCGCGCGGCTGCGCGAAGACTCATCGTGCTTGACGCGGAAGATGGACTTGAAGACCGCCGTTTTCTCCGGCTGCTTCAGGCTCTCCAGGTCCTCTTTCGCCTTACCGATGAGGGCCGTATTGAGCTCGCGCACCTCATCCAGAACGCCGGCAATCCCTTTCTTGGAAGGGATCTCGCTCGGCGTTTCCTTGGGAGGTGTCCCGCTGTGCTCTTCGGCCATTCAAAGCCCCCGCTTGCAGTGATCGGTCCGCAGATTTCAGGAACGGCTCTTGCCCTTGACTTTCGGTTTTAGTCCCTAAACGTACTCCTAAACATTTATATATGAGCCCGGATCATTGAATTGATCCACGCCGCCCTTGGGCCAGGAAAACAGACGGCTGGTATCAACCACAATCTGCCCGGTCGCATCCAGCTCCACATGCGCGCGATCCATGGGGCGCGGGGCAGGCCCTTCAAAATTGATTCCCTCCGGTGTATAGCCGCTTCCGTGGCAGGGGCACTTGAACTTGTGCTCGGCCGGCTTCCAGTCCGGCGTGCACCCCAGGTGCGTGCAGCGCGCGAAAATCACAAAAATGCGGTCGCCCTCGCGCACCACCCAGATTCGGTCGGAGGCCTTGAAGCGCTCGTCCACCCCGGGCTGATAATCCGACGGGTAACCAATATTGAAGACAGTGCTGGGTTCAAAAAGCGCGCGCGGGAAGAAAAACCGCAGGAACATCAAAAGATTGGCGCCGAGAAAGCCACACACACAACTCCACACAATCCGGCGGCGCATCTTGGTGGAAGGAGAAACCTCTTCACCAGCGGTCTTGGATTTTGCGGGTGCAGGTTTGGGAGCAGGCTTGGCGGGAGCCGCCACCGCCGCGCCGGCGGCTTGCGTTGGAGTAGGAGCTGCGGGATCACCCACATTCGCCATAACCCGATTCCTCTTTGGCTGGCTGCCCTGAGTTCGTCAAACTGAAGATTTCCTGCAAGTCCAGAACCCAAAACTATAGTGAAGCGAGCTTAATCTGTCAACAATGGATAGACGCATTTTTTGCATTTTTCGATGCCCATGCCCCAACGCCCCCAGCCTTCAATAATATCGCAATGTGATATATTTGGCGAGCGGGATTCGAGCCCTCAAAAGCCCGGCCGCTTCGACAGCCGGGCTTTTTGCTACCCTCGAACCGGGTCCTTGCAGACTCTTGGCCGTGCCACAAACCCTACTCCACAGGCTCAAACATCACGCAGATGGGCGTGGCCACATTCACCTTCTGGCCGGTGGGCGTAAGGCGTCCGGTATCCGGGTCAATCTTAAACACTACCAGCGAGTCGGACTCCTGATTTGCAGCGATCAGATATGAACCGGTGGGGTCGATGCCAAAGCTGCGCGGCGTTTTGCCTTCCGTTGAGACGTATTGAATGGGCGTGGGCGTACCTTTCGCGAGGTCGAGCGAGAAAACCGTGACGCTGTTGTGCCCGCGATTCGACCCGTACAGATACTTGCCGCTCGGGTGAACGTACAGCTCCGCGCAGTCGTTGTGTCCTTTGTAATCCCCGGGGATGGTGGAAATCGTTTCAAGCGGACGGAGCACGCCGCCTGCCGCGTCATAGGAAAACGCGGTCAGGCTGGAGCCCATCTCCTCAATCACATAGGCAAACTTGCCGTTGGGACTGAACGCGAAGTGGCGCGGGCCGGTTCCGGGCGGAACCGCGGCGGAAGGCGGCTGGTTCGGCGTGAGCGTGCCCTTCGCGGAGTCAAAGCGGTAAACATAAACCTGGTCCGTGCCCAAGTCGGCGGAAACCACAAAGCGATTGTCAGGGGAAACGTAAATGGAATGCGCGTGGGGAGCTTCCTGGCGCTGGGGATTGACGCTGTGCCCGGTGTGCGGCAGGAATGCGGTGCGCTTGCCCACTCTGCCGTCATCAAGGATCGCGAACACCGCGACGCTGCCCACACCGTAGTTCGCCACCAGCAGGTATTTGCCCGTGTGGTCAACCGTCAGGTGGCACGGCCCGGGGTCGCCGGATGGCACAACATTCAGCAAAGTCAGCTTGCCCGTCGCGCGATCGATGGAAAAGGCGCTGACGCTTCCGGATTTCTGCCCTTCAAAATTGCTGACCTCGTTCACCGCATAAAGAAATTGATGATTCGGGTGAACCGCCAGGAACGCAGGATTCACGGACTCCGCCGCCAGTCCGATGGGCGTGAGCTCGCCATTGGCTGCGGAGAATTTGAATACATAAATCCCCTGGCTCTTCGGTCCCGTGTAGGTCCCGATGTAGACAAAATAATTGCTCATGGCGCGAGGCCCCTCCGCCCCCCGCGCCTCTGTCAAACCCAAGCACGCGGCGAGCAGTGCGAAAGCCAGGACAGAATGCTTGATGAGATTTTTCATGACACTATAGAACCGCAACG
>JASIKV010000452.1 GCA_030049455.1 Terriglobia bacterium | reverse complement strand
CGTGCGGTCCACTCTCAATGACGCAGGGTCCGGCGATGAAAAACAATCCCGCGCCGTTTCCCACCTGCACATTTCCGATTTGAAACCTGTGATTTTCCCCCATCACCGAATCCTGCATCGAGCAAAAAGCCGCTCGCTTAAAACTCCAATACCAGCTAGAACATATTAAATGAAAGGGCGCCAAATGTCGTGTTTCTCTGACCCCTGTTGGAAGGAGTTTCGGCGGTGCCGGGGATTAAATTGAAGTCGTGCAGGGCGGCCACTCCCTCGGCTTTCCGTTTCAAGCCCGCCGCTTATTGGAGCCCGAATCCGCTTTTCCCAGGCATGGACCGAAGGCCGGGACAATAAAATCCTGCCTGCGCCCGCCTTGACTTTAGGCCGTGCGAAGTATAGTTTTTGGAAATATGGACCGTGCAGGCGAGCAGGGCGAGGCGCCGCCAAGCGAGATACTGCGCCGGTTCTACACTACACTCCTTGAAAACTTCGGGCCTCAGGGATGGTGGCCGGCTCGCACGCGCTGGGAAGTAATCTGTGGAGCGATTCTGACCCAAAACACCACCTGGAGAAACGCCGCACGCGCTTTGAGGAACCTCCGAAAAGCCGGGCGGCTCGGCTGGCGAACCATGCGGCAAACATCCCGTCAGCAACTCGAACGGCTGATTCGCCCGGCGGGTTTTTTTCGCCAAAAAGCCCGCACTCTGCGCAACTTTATTGACTGGGCCGAGCGCGCGCACGGCGGCTCGCTAGACTCTCTGCTGGGAAAAGGGAATTCCAGCGCCCGCGCGCAGCTTCTGGCACTCCAAGGCATCGGCCCGGAAACTGCCGATGCGATTTTGCTATACGCGGGGCAGCAGCCGGTATTCGTCGCAGACGCCTACACGCGCCGCGTCCTTGCTCGCCACCAGCTTCTTCCACCTTCTGCCGATTACCACGCAGCGCAGCAGTTTCTTCACCGGCACTTGCCGGCCGACGCCTCATTGTTCAACGAATTCCACGCCCTATTGGTCGAGGCGGCAAAGCGTTTCTGCCACCGCAATGTGGCGCATTGCGAGCAGTGTCCGTTAGGCCCCTACATGGAGAAACCCTTGAAATCCGCGCCTCGCGATTCGGGCGGTTTGGCGGATTTCGATTTGCAAGCGCCCGCGCAGGCAGGCGGCTGAGATTTGCCCAGGCCGGCGATTTTTGAGTTTGGATTTTTGAGTTCCGGGTCTGCACGATGAATATTGATTCCCAGCGGCGCGGCAAGTTATTTCTAATCTTCCTGTCGATCTTTGTCCCTGTCCTCTTCGTCCTGGGATGGGTCCAGGCGTCATTGAACATCCCGTTCATCCGCCCCATCGCCCTCACCTCCGAAGAGACCATCTGGCTGTTTGCCCTTTCCACGCTGATCTTCGTGGCTTTCGTGATCTTTGCTCTCATCCTGCTGCGCATTTTGCTGAAGCTTTACGTGGAGCGGCACCTGGAGCAACTGGGCTCGCGCTTCAAAACCAAGATGGTGGTGGCATTTCTTGGCCTCTCCCTGGTTCCGGTGGTTTTCCTCTTCATCTTCGCCTACGGCTTGTTGAATCGGACCATCGACAAGTGGTTCAGCGTTCCGCTGGACCTGATCCGCCAGGACTCGGAAGAGTTGGTGCGCCAGCTGGAATTGCAGGCTGCGCAGCGGGCTGACCACATCTCGAGTTATTTGGCGCAGGACGAGGTTTTTATCCAGGCGATGCAGTCTCACGAAACGCCACGCGTGGCCCGCCTGGTGACCCAGGAGGTGGCGGCCGATCCCGGCACGGTCTCCGCCATGTGCTTCGATTCCTCCGGTCAGCTTCTGGCGCAGGCCGGCGACCCGTGGCCGGATCCCGCCGTAATCGCGCGCTACTTCCCGCAAATCTACGGGGGCAAAATGCCTGCCAATGGTTTGCAGGGACGCTGGTCCGCAGGTGATTTTGAGCTCTTCATCTCCATCGATCCCATCTTGGGAAACTCGGACGAGCGCTTGGGCACGGTGGCCGGCATCATGCGACTGCCCACCCGGCTGACGCAAATCTCCGGTGAGATTCAGCGCGAAACCCAAAAGTATGATGATTTGAGCCACAGCCGCAAAGTCTTCCGGCGTATTTACCTTTCGATTCTCGGCTTGGTCACCCTGCTCATCATGTTCATCGCCACCTGGGCCGCGCTTTTCTTCTCCAAGCAGGTCACGGTTCCCATTCAGGCGCTGGCCAGCGCCACGCATGAGGTGGCGCAGGGCAACCTGGGCTTCCAGGTTTCCGCGCGCGCCGACGACGAATTGGGTGTTCTTGTGCACTCCTTCAATCAAATGACACAGCAACTGCTGGAAAATCGCCGTGCCATTGAGCAGGCATCTCTGAGTCTTCAGGCCGCAAATCGCCAGTTGGAGGAGCGCGGCACCACCATGGAAGCCATCCTTGAGAACATACCCACCGGCGTGGTTTCCTTTGACCCGCAGGGGCAGATTACCCGCCTGAACTCCAATGCTGAACGCTTTTTCGGGCGGCAGGGTGGCCCCGCGCCGGTAAGCCTGAACGATCTCTTTTCCGGTGAGGACGCGCGGGAGATAGCCCGCATGTTCCGCCGGGCGGCGCGCCAGGGCGTGGTGACTCAGCAGATGGAACTGGACCTGGGCGGACGCAAAACGTTCATGTCGCTGACTGTTTCTTCCGTACGCGCGCGGCATGGGCGGGTGGGCTCGGTGCTGGTCCTCGAGGACTTGACGGAAGTGCTGCGTTCGCAGAAGTCCGCCGCCTGGCAGGAAGTCGCCCGCCGCATCGCCCATGAAATCAAAAACCCGCTCACGCCCCTGCAACTTTCCGCTGAGCGCATTCAGCGCCTGCTCGACCGCATTGACGCCGGCTCACCGGCCCATGATGTGCTGCGCGCTGTGGGCGACAGCGCCAAACTGATCGGACGCGAAGTCGGCACGCTCAAGACCCTCGTGGATGAGTTCACTTCCTTCGCCCGCTTCCCTGCCTC
>JASIKV010000451.1 GCA_030049455.1 Terriglobia bacterium | reverse complement strand
ATTCCCGCCGCGAAACGCCTCTTCAAAGCGGGACTTCAGGGCGCTCTCGCTCACCGGCCCCTGCCGCCTGTCGCGGTCGGCGAGCACGGAGGGGTAGCGGTCGAACCCGTCTGTGGCGATTGTCACCACGTTGTCCTGTGGACCCAGGCCGAGGAACCGCGCCATGCGGATCGCGCCCAGAATATTGCAAATGCCCGACACCCCCAACAATCCTTCCACAATTTCGAGCGAACCCGCGGGCATGCCCAGCAGACTTTCCAGCCCGCGCCGCCGCCGCTCGAGCAATTCCAGCCCCATCACGCAGTCATCATCGTGAATCAAGATGACATAGTCGGTGGTCAGGACGTTGTGGATGAGCGTCACCATCTTGTCGCCAATGCCCTCGATGCGGTGCGACCCGGTTCCGTCATTGAACAGCGTCGAGCACTCGCGCGGTTCGAGCGCCGCCACTGCGCAATCGGGAAATACAGACTTGATTTCATCGCCCGCCGCAAGCGTTCCCGCCGAACCCGGCGCGGAGGCAAACAGCGCTATGCGCCTGTTTCCGTAATTTCCGGCGGCCTCAATCGCGCTCCGGCCCGTGACATATCGATGAAAGCGATAATTCGGCAACAACTCGAACTGCGCCAGCACCTTGTTGCGCGGGTCCTTGTGGTAATGCTGCGTGCGCTCGAGCACCAGGATGACATCGCTCTCGGAACCCGGCGTGAGGTCAAGTTGCCCGCCATATTGGCGGATTCGCTGGTAGCGTTCCGCACTCATTCCTTCCGGCATGATGACGATGGCGGGGTAGCCCTTCAGCTTGGAGACGTACGCCACGCCAATGCCGAAATTTCCCGTCGAGGGCCCGATGGTGGTGCACTTGCCGGGCTCGATTTCTCCGCTCAGCTCACCTTCCATCAGCGTTGAGTACGCCGGCCCCACCTTGTGGCTGCCGGAAGGGAAAAAGTGGCCGGTCATCACAATGATGTTTGCCTCAACGCCTGTCAGTTCCTTGGGCAGAACAACGTGGCGAATCGAATGGTCGGGTCCTCGCCAGGTGATGTTGAAGAGGTTCGCGGGATCGAGTTCATCACCCTTCGCCGCGGCAAGAGCTTTGCTTCGCAGCGCCGCAGGCAATTTCTCTGGGTCAAGCATTTCCGCGTAGGTCGGGCCGGGGATAAATGTTGGGGAGGGCATCAGACGGTCCTTCAGTTTTGTAAGGTAAACATAAGACGGAACTCACCACGGAGCACACCGAGGCTCACAGAGAAAAACATCTCTGTGTGCTCTGTGGTGCAAGATCTCTTAACGCACTCTAGAATCTCTCCCAGAGCGCCCGCGCTTGGGCTGCCGCTTTCGCCGCCACTTCGCGCTCGTCCACATTAACACACTCCTTGTGGCGTAAAACGAACCTTCCGTTTACGATCAGCGAATCCACGGGCGCGTTGGCGATGCCGAAGAGGAAGTGGCCAAACAAATTGTCGGAACGAAGCGGCGTGGGCGGATAGTAATCCACCAGTATCAGGTCCGCTCGCGCACCGGTTTCGATGCGGCCGATTTCCCAGCCCCAGACTTTCTTGGCGATGGCGCGATTGTTCAGTAGTGCTGCGGCGTAAGCCTCCGTGTACCCGGCGCGGGGATCGCGCTCGGCAATTTTCTGGAGGTGAAATGCCGCCTTGAACTCCTCCCCCATGCGCGGCGAATAGCCGTCAGAGCCGAGCCCCACCAGAACACCCGCGCGAAACATCTCAACCAGGCGCGCCACCCCCACTGCGTTATTGCAATTCGATTGAGGATTGTGCACCACGTTGATGCCATGGCGAGCCAGCGCGGCAATGTCACTCGCATTCACATGGATGCAGTGCGCGGCGAGCGAGCGGTCGTCGAGAATGCCCAGGTCGCGCAGTCGCGCCACCGGGGATTTGCGGCCGCGGCGATGGGCATCCAGGACGTCGCAGCGGTCTTCAGCCACATGCACGTGAAAGCCCGCGCGCAGCGATTGATTTGCTTCAACTGCTCGCCGCAGCGTGCGATCGCTGAGCGTGAAGGAAGCGTGCAGGCCGAAGCAGCCGGCAATCAGGCCGTCACCGTTCCGAAGGCGCTCAAGAAAGCGAACGTTCTCGTTCAAGCCTTCGGTGGCGCTCGCGCTGCCGTTGCGGTCGGAAGTCTCGTAGCACAGAACCCCGCGCAGGCCCACTTCCCTGAATGCCTGCTCGATGCGGTCCAGGCTGCCTGCGCAGGCGCCGGGACTCGAGTGGTGATCCACCAGCGTGCCCACCCCGTTTTTGGCAGAATCGATGGCGCCCACCAGCGCGCTGTAGTAAACGTCCTCGGAATTCAAGGCACGGTCAAGCCGCCACCACAGTTTCCTGAGAATTTCCGGAAAGTTCTTCGGCGCGCGCCCGGAAAGCGATATTCCTCTCGCCAGAGTGCTGTAAAGGTGCGTGTGACAGTTGATGAGCGCGGGCATCAACAGCTTGCCCTGCGCGTCGATGCTTTCGCGGCTCGCCTCCTTGGGTAAGGAAGGGTAGTCCGTCAGCCGACGGGCGGAGTGGTGCTGAATCGTTGGTCTTTCCTCATCCGGTCCTACGAATCCGATCGAGCCGTCCGGAAGAATCTCTATACTCGCGGAATCAAGCACGCGGTTTGATGAATCGAGCGTGAGCACGCGTGCGTTGCGAATTATCA
>JASIKV010000450.1 GCA_030049455.1 Terriglobia bacterium | reverse complement strand
CGAGGATTATCACAACCATCCGCAATCACGACTGGTGGAAGAGCGATTGCTCGAAGTTCTATCGCCGGAGGGCCAGGTCCTCTACAAAAATGAGCGGCTCGGCAGCCGCCTTCTTGGCGGGCAGCCCTTTCCGGGCGAAGGTCGAGGAGGCTATTCCGAGAGATTTGCGCGTCTGGCGGACGGCACGCCGGTCCGCCTGGTCAGCCGTTATCACGAGCTGAACGGAAGGCCGCTGTTGATCCGTCTCGCTTATAGCGAACGCGAGGTCTGGGAGGGCTTCGAGAAACTTCTCATCGCCATGCTCGTAGGGTTTCCGGTGGTCGTCGTCCTGGCGGGACTTTCGGGTTATCTGCTGGCCAGTCGCGCGTTTGCTCCCGTCACGGAAATGGCCAGCCGCGCCGGGCAGATCAGCCTGGAGCGGCTGAGCACGCGATTGCCCGTTGAGAACGACGATGAGCTGGGGCACCTTGCGCAGATTTTTAACGAAATGCTCGGGAGGCTCGAGCAATCGTTTGAGCAACTGCGCCGTTTCACCGCCGACGCCGCCCATGAATTTCGTACGCCTTTGGCTTCCCTGCGCAGCGTGGGAGAAATCGCTCTTCAGCAGGGAAGATCAGGCGAGGAGTATCGCGACGTCATCGGCAGTATGCTCGAGGAATCCAACCGCCTCACGCACCTGGTGGAAAGCCTTCTGACTCTTTCGCGGGCCGACGCCGGACAAATCTCCCTTCAGTCCAGCATCATTCCCGTGATGGGGTTATTGCGCGATGCGGCGGGATTGCTCGAAGCGCTGATGGAGGAAAAACAGCAGCGTCTCATCTTGCAGGGCGACGAAACGGCGCGGGTCATCGGAGATGGCCTCTTCCTTCGCCAGGCATTCCTGAATCTGATTCATAACGCCATTAAATTTTCGCCCATCCGCGGGACTATTTGCATCTCCGTGAGTCTCGACGCGCAAGGATCTGTGATTGCCGCCGTGCAGGACAGCGGGCCCGGAATTCCCCCCGAGCACCGGGAAAAAGTGTTCGAGCGGTTTTACCGGATTGACCAAGGCCGAGCCCGGGATTCGGGGGGCGCAGGGCTCGGGCTGGCAATCGTGCAATGGGTCGTGCGCGCTCACGGGGGCAGCGTGCGAGTTGACAGCAGCGCGGAGGGCGGAAGCGTTTTCCGCATCCAATTCCCGCCCGCCAAGGGCGAGCTGTCAGCGGCAACAGTCTAATCCTTGGGTATCGGCTTCCCCCGCGCCGCCTGCTCAGAAGCCAACCCTCAACGCAAACTGAATCGTGCGCGGATTATTCACCTGAGTGAGCGAAATTGTTCCGAACGCGCTCGACGTGATTGAGGTTTGTGGACCCGCAAAATTCACCGAATTGGTCGCATTAAGAAACTCAGCGTGGAAACTCACATTGTACCGTTCATGAAAGATGATTTGTTTCTCGAGAAGGGCATTCAGCCCGAAGTTAGGAGGCGTGCGCACATCCCCGAGATACCGGCTGACGTTGCCAAATTGGAACTGGGGCGTCCGGCTGAAGGCCGCGGGATTAAAGTACTCGCCGTTGTTCTTGATTTGCGGTCCCCCGGGCAGCGACGCATGCACGCCCGTGGCATCGGGGCGGAAGGAACCGATATCAAAGGAGTTTGAGTTGTCCGGCGATGACACGGCCACGGGAAAGCCGCTTGTGTAGGAGTAAATGCCAGCCACTGCCCAGTTTCCGAGGACCTTGCTGGCTAAACCGCGATCCAAGAATCTCTTCCCGGAGCCGACCGGCAACTCGTAACGGCCGCTCAGATTCGCTTCCTGGGGTGTATTCCAGGCGGAAACGGACCGATCGCAGTAAATGCAGTAGGCATTATCGATGGAACTGTAATCCCCGACATTGTCCATGCTCTTGGACCACGTGTAATTGAACAACAGCGCCACACCGTTGGCGAAGCGGCGTTCCACCCTCAGGATCATCGCGTTGTATGAAGAAATGCCGGCCGGGTCCATGTTCACGTTCAAGCCGGTAAACTGCGGATAGGGCCGAAGAAGTTGAGCGTATTGCACGGTCGGCAGGCTCAGGGTGGAAGATGAATTGGTGATGAGGCCGTAGAAGGGATTGGCCACGGTTTGCTGCAATTGCGCGCCCAAAGCCAGGTCGGCCGTGGGGAGTTGGTCCAGTGCAACCTCCGAGGGCAGATGGATCCCGTGACTTCCAGTGTAACCCAGGCCCATCATCATCTTGAACGGCAGTTGCCACTCGAACTCGGCCGACCACAGTTCCGTGTATGGAGTGTGAATCTGATGCAAGGGAGCGGAGATCGAAAGCCCCAGGTCCGTGGCCAGCCCCAGGGAATTGCCCGTGGGCTGCGTCAAGCCCTGCGGGAAGGGATTGGATAGGTCAAAGGTGGGCGTGACCCCGTTCGGCTCCGCGATGATGTTTGAGGTGGTTTGGCTGAAGCCGTAGGTGGCGTTAATGTTGGTCGATTGCATGGGACTGTGGAACATTCCGAAGCCTGCCCGCACCGACGCCTTATCGCCGATGCGATAGGCGAGGCCCAAACGCGGGTCCCAGTTGGTCAGGTCAGCCGACTGGGGGCGAATGGAGTGGCCGTCCACGCCCGCGAAAGCAATCCCGCCGACCAGGTTATAGCCTGGCACCTGGAGCGGCGAAGGGCTGGTAGGATCGAGATAAACGTAGTGGTTGGAATTCTCCTTGTCGCCCAACTCCAGGTTGTAACGCACGCCATACGTCACGGCGAGATTCGGGGTGGCTCGCCATTCGTCCTGCGCATAGGCGGCATAATAGGGATGGTTATAGATGTTCAGCGGATAAAGCTCGTAGGAGACGGACGCGACCCCGAGCAACAGGTCGGCGATGCCGGAGCCGGTGTTGCCGGCGGCGGCCTGGGGATTGGGGCCGCCGGTGAAGCTGCCTGAGCTGCTAATCGTCAGATCCTGCGGATTGAGCCACCAGGTAGAGTAAAAACGATAATCGAAGCCCGTTTTGAATGTGTGCTTTCCTTTTAACATGGTGAGTGCGGCGGCGTATTGCCACGTCCGGGAAATCACGGAGTTATAGATCGTCCCGGTGGCGCCGACTCCGGAGGTGCCGCCCACCGTGACCTCCGGGAAGAAGTTGGCCTGCATCCCTGACGTGACCGTCGATGGGAACCCAAGGGTTCCGTCATTGAATCCCAGGGTCAGTGGTACGCGATTGGTCTGAGTGTCTGCCAGGGAGACGTGATGCACCAGAATGGTGGAAGGACTGATGGTCCACGTATGTCCCACAACCGCTTGCCATCCTGGGATCATATTGGGCGTATTCACCGGCGACTCCGGGCTGTCATAAACGTTGGGTGAAGTATTGAGGTTGCCGAAATACAACCCATGGGCGAATACGGAGTGTTTGTTCGACAGTTGGAAATCGATGCGACTGTCGTAGCGGTTGTCGTCCAGCGTGCTGGGGGCGGGGCTGAAATAGTTGTTCGTATCGCTCTGACCGATCCCTGCCTGGTTCGGCAAAGGGAAATACTTCAGAATGTTTGTAGCGATGGAGTTAATCTCGGTTGACGGAATGACGTTCCCCGAAAACGCGGTGCGGATGTAGGTTCCGGCGGGACCGTTCGGGTTAGGCTCTGTGGTTGAGGGATCGTAGATGACGGTCAGCGCGCCGGCACTGTTGAACATGTGGGAGAAATCGCCTTGGCTCTCGGCGGCGGTCGGCACCGTGCCGGTAAACGACGAGAAGCTGTTCTGACGCAGGCCTTCATAAGCAAAGAAGAAAAATGCGCGATTCTTCCCCTGAAAGAGCTTGGGGATGGTTATGGGGCCGCCGAGGTCGAAGCCAAACTGGTTCTTCTGCAGACCCCCCTTCGGGGTGCCCGCCTTATTGCCGTTGAAGCTGTTCGCATCCAGGACCTGGTTCTGGAGATATTCCCAGACAGTTCCGTGGAGATCGTTGGTACCGGACTTCAGCGTGTAGCTCATGATCCCGCCGCCGGTGTGACCGTATTCAACGTCGTAGGGGTCGGTGACAATCTTAAATTCCCGCAGCGACTCGATCTGGGGAATTGCCGCCGCCTGAATGTTGTACTCAGCCGTATCGGTCGCGCCGTCGATCAGGATGTCGGCGGTCCGCTCGCGGCCGCCGTTGATCGAAAAATAATTGGTCTGGTTCTCGCTGACGGTATTGTCGCCCGACGTCAGTCCGCTGCCGGGTGCGGCGGTGCCGACGGACCCCGGCGTGATATAGCCCAACAAGAGAGGGTTGCGCGTGAGCAGGGGAATGCTTTCGATGAATTGGTTCTCCACCACCGTTCCCATATCGGCGCGATCTGAGGTAACGAGAGGTGTGCGGTCGACGACATTCACCATCTGGCTGACTCTCCCCGGCGTAAGCGTGAAGTCGAGGGTTTTTGACTGCCCCACCTCGATCTTCACCTCTTCGATGCGGCTGGTTGTGAATCCGCGCAGGCTCGCGGTGATGTCGTACGTCCCAGGCACCACCGAGGGGTAAACAAAGAGGCCTTCGGTATTCGTCACGGTCGTTGACTTGACTTGGGTGGAGCGTCTCGTCAATTCCACCGTGGCATTGGGGACCACTGCCCCGGAGCTATCGGTTACACGGCCGGAAACAACGGCGTTCTGGCCCCAAACCGGGGCACAGCACAAAAGAAGCGCTGCTAACGAGACGATCGAACACTTGCAAAATGAATTCGACATGAGACGGCCTCCCCCTTCTGGATTACCTGAGGCATTCCAGTGTTACGTTCTACTCCGATGTACCTTGTTGGAAAACGCTGGGATCGTTTTGCGCCTAACCAGCAGCGGACCGGACCCACTGGTTCGCAATCCTGCGCCGGTCCGCGCGATACCGGCTCCTTACGCATTCGATCGGCTTTCCGTCGTTGCGGTAGGCAGCCGCCAGCGCCACTCTGACGCTCATTCCGCTACCCGTTGATCTAATGATCGTACAGAACCTGCTTGGTGTATGCGGCCTCCACATCCGGGTCTGTGGCGAAATGACGCTGCAGAATCCAGATGCCCTCCGGATTGGCAATGAACACCAGCCCGCGTTGATTATCCTTTCCAACCGCCGTAACGCCGGTGAACTCCCGGGCGACCTTGGGATGCTGGGGGTCGGAAAAGTCCATGATCTTCAGGCTTTGGGGAGGAGCCGCCTGCGGGTTGCCTGTCTCATTGCTTACAAGCGCTGCCGTTCCCGCAACGGCCAGAAGAGATTCAGAGCCGCCGAGCCCGGTATAAGGCACGTCCGCAAGCACCAGCGGCCGGCTGCTCTTGGTTACATCAATCAGCGTAATGTCCCGGCCCGACTCGTGCTCTGCATATAGGTAGTAGCTGCTGTAGTGTTGCGTGGAGACGAAGTTTGTGACCGGATGGTTCGTCGGCGGAATATGGCCGACCACTTCAATGCTGTCTTGTGGCTGTGAAGCGTCGCTCTTGTGTGTTTTGCTCTTTGCGCTGGCGAGCGATGCACTCCCAACCATGGCAATTGCCATCCCCAATGCGATCCACTGTCGTTTTAGTTTGAATGAACCCATCTTTCACCTCATGCGTTGAACTGGCCGGAACTTCTTCGGATCAACTTTCCATCGCCTTCTAAGAAGTTCCATGCCTTGGTTCTAGCATGAGCACTTGCGCAGGACACCTTAAGTGTCCCTGATGTTTTCATGAAGCCCTACTTCGGGCAAACTTCAGAATTCACCGCTCTCAATCGGATTCTGACGATTGTCTGACGAGAAGGGTCATGTAAATTTCAGGAACTATTCAGTGGCGACTTACTTGGGGTGTCGGTAACAATCGAATTTGCACCGAGAGGGGAAACATGACTTATGCTCTTGCCCGGTCCCGCCAAAAAAGTCTGCATTTACCTGAACGAAGACACCATCTCCGATAAAGACTATCTCAGCAGGGAAATCCTGGCGATTCTCTACCACATGAAGGTGGCGGGGGCGACGGTCTTGCGCCCGGCCGCAGGCTTCGGGTCGCATCATCACCTCCACCCTAGCGGCAGCGGGATTGACTCGGACCCGCACATGCCCGTGAGAATTGACTTTGTGGAATCGCCCGAGCGGGTCAGCGCGATTCTGCCTCTACTGGAAAGGCTCGTGGTGGACGGGCTGATCGAGATGCACGATACGACGATTGTGAAATCCGTCATGACGGACATATCTCAGGCAAAACCAGGCGAGCCCGCGCGATGACCTCAAAACGCCTGCGACCTTTCCTTCTTCTCCTGCTGGCCGGATGCAGCGTGGTATGTGCGCAACCGCCCGCAACCATCACCCTGGCGCAGGCACAGTCCTTTGCCCTCCAGAATCACCCCCGCATTGCCTCTGCGGCATTCCTTGCCCAGGCGGGACAGGCGCAGGTGAAGGAGGCTCACTCTGCCTACCTCCCCACCTTCTCCGCCAATCTCACCGGCGTGGAAGCGCAGCATGAATCCACGCTGATGGTGGGCGCGGTCCCCACCTCCAGTCTTTACAGCCGAGCGGCCTCCGGCCTTTCCGGGTCGCAACTGCTCACGGATTTCGGCCGCACCTCCAGCTTTGTGAAAAGCGCCAAGCTTCGGCACGAATCTGAGGATCAGGACGTTGTGAACGCCCGCGCGCAGGTGCTGCTGAACGTAAACATCGCCTATTACCAGGCGCTTTCCGCGCGCGCGGTCCTGAAAGCTGCCCGTGCCAATCTGGACCTTTTCAATTTGACCCTCCGGCAGGTGAAGTCGCTGGCGCAGAGCTCCCTTCGTTCCACCCTTGATGTGAGCTTCGCGCAGGTTAACGTTTCTCAGGCGGAACTGGAGCTGGTGCAGGCGGAAGACGACGAAAGGGCCAGCCACGCGCGCTTGTCCGCGGCCATGGGTTACGAACGTGATCAGGCATTTGACCTCAGCGATGAGCCGCTGCCGTCCGCGCTGGAGCCCGACGTGAATGTTTTGGTCAACCGGGCCATGCAGGAGCGGCCGGATCTGGAAGCTTCACGCCTGAATTTCCAGTCGCTGGAACGCTACGCGCAAGCGGAAAAGCGCCTGTGGAACCCTACCATCACCGTGGCAGGCGTGGCGGGCGTGGCGCCGGAAAGAGAGCAACCGCTGCATGAAACCTACAGCGCGGCAGGCATCAACGTGAGCATTCCCGTCTTGAATGGCGGGCTGTTCGCGGCCCGGCACGCGGAGGCGGAAGCGCGCGCTCAATCTGCGCAGAAGGATGTGCAGGATCTGTCGGTTCAAATCGCCCGTGACGTGCAAGTGGCATGGTTGGATGCCAACAATGCGTTCCGAAAGCTGGATGTGACCGCGCGCATGGTGACGCAGGCCAATGACGCTCTAAGGCTGGCGCAGGCGCGTTATGAGAGTTCTCTGGGCAGCATCGTGGAGCTAAACCAGGCGCAGGTGAGCCAGACCGCCGCGGAGATCGCAGCAGCTTCCGCCAAATATGAGTATCTCGAGCGGAGGGCGGCGCTCGATTATGCCATGGGCGCGCTGAAATGAGCCGCGCGCACTCACCGCAGAAGAGGAAAGGACGCAGGGAGGGCAGGGTGAAGAAGGATTCCGGCCAAGAGAAGCTTAAAGCAGGTCCAGCGCGTCATGAACGATTCCTTGCCGTCGCGGTTCTTCTGTTCTTGAGTTCGTCGATCACTTCCTGCGCCCGCAACGGAGGAGCCGAGACATCGGCGCCGGACGTTCCGGTTGTTCCGGCCGTCAAGGCCGCTCGCGCCGATCTTTCCAACGGTCTGGTCTTAACGGCTGAATTCATACCCTTCCAGGAGATCGACGTTATGGCCAAGGTCTCCGGCTACATTCGCGAAATCAACGTCGATATCGGCGATCGGGTTCATCAGGGTCAACACCTCGCCACGCTGGAGATTCCGGAGATGCAGGACGACCTGGCGAAGGCTGCCGCGGCCACTGACGAGGCTGACGCGGAATTGGCAACCGCCAGGGACGAGCAGCGCCGCGCCGAATCCGCCCACGGTATTGCGCACCTGTCGTACTCGCGCATTCTGGATGTCTCAAAGCGCGAACCCGGCCTGGTGCCGCAGGAGGACGTGGACGAAGCGAATTCCCGCGATCTGGTGGCGGAAGCCCAGGTCTCTGCCGCCAAATCGCGCATCGCGGCTGCCGAACAGCACATTCGAGTGGCGCAAGCCGAGCAGGCAAGGCTCAAGACCATGTTTCAATACGCAATTATCACCGCGCCCTTCACGGGAGTGATTACCAAGCGATATGCAAACACCGGATCGCTGATTCAAGCGGGCACCTCCTCGCAGACCCAGGCGATGCCCGTGGTTCGCCTTGCCGAAAATGGCCTGCTTCGCCTGGACCTGCCGGTGCCGGAATCCGACGTGCCGCTGGTTCGCCTGGGCGAACAGGTCGACGTGAAAGTGAGCGCTTTGCACCGGACGTTCCCCGGCAAAGTGGCGCGCTTTGCGGACGAGGTCGACGAGTCCACTCGCACCATGAAGACGGAAGTCGACGTGCCCAATCCTGATCTGGTGCTGGTGCCGGGAATGTACGCCGAAGTCGACCTGATCACTGACCAGCGCAAGAACGTGATTGCCGTTCCGGTGGAAGCCGTAGAGGGCGCCGGAGATTCTGCCACCGTCTACACCGTTCAACCCTCCGGGGCAATTCGGATTGTTCCCGTCCGCCTGGGCATTCAAACTGCCCGCCAGGTTGAGGTGCGGTCGGGCGCGTTGAGTGAGGGTGACACGGTCATTATCGGATCGCGGGCGGGATTAAAGGCAGGCATTAAAGTTCAACCCAAACTGATGAATCCGGCTCTCGATCCCGCGCCCCAGCCCTAAGGAGTTCCATGTCACGGTTTGCCATCAAAACGCCTTATTTCATTGTCGTAGTTTGCCTGATGCTGGCCATCATGGGCGGAGTCAGCGTGGCGCGGATGCCCGTGGACATGTTTCCCAGCATGAACATTCCCGTGGTCATCGTGGCCACGTTCTACTCAGGCATGCCGCCGCAACAGATCGAGGGCGACATTACCTATCACCTGGAAAGGTTCTTTACACTGGCCAGCGGCATCGACCACATTGAGTCGCGCTCGCTGACCGGTGTGAGCATTATCCGCGTCTATTTCCAGTCGAGCACGAACGCCGATATCGACGCCGCGACGATTGCCAATCTGGCCGTCTCGGACATGAAGGATTTGCCGCCCGGCACCCTGCCTCCCGTGGTGCTGAAGTCTGATGCGTCAAGCCTTCCCGTGTGTCTTGTCACCATGAACGGTGAGGGGTTGACGGATGACAAACTGAAAGACATCGCGCAGAACTTCGTCCGCAATCAGCTTGCGAGCGTGCCGGGTTCATCGATTCCACAACCGTTTGGAGGGCCATGGCGCCAGATTCAGTTTTACGTGGACCCCTACAAACTCGAGGCGCGCCAGATCAGCCCCATGGATGTGGTGCGCGCCATGAACCAGGCCAACGTCATTCTTCCGGCCGGTGACGTCCAGATCGGGAACCTTGACTACAACATCTATTCAAACGCCCAGTTTGACCTCAATGATGCCAACCAGTATCCGCTGAAGATGAATGGAGAGAACCCCGTTCTGATGTCCGATGTGGGGCAGCTTAAGGACGCTCACGCCATTCAATACAACGTCGTTCGTGTGAACGGGCAACGTTCAGTCTACTTGCCGGTCATGAAGCAGGGTGGGGACTCCAACACAATCGCCGTCGTGGACGGGGTTCGCGACACCGTCCGCCATCTGGTGGATATTCCTTCCGCCATGCAATCGCACGTGGTGTTCGATCAGTCGCGCTTCGTGCGAACCGCCATTGAGACCCTGCTTCACGAAGGGGGAATAGGTCTTTTCCTCACTTGCATGATGATCCTGATGTTTTTGGGAAGTATGCGGGCCACGGTTGCCGTCTTCTTCTCCATCCCGCTTTCCATCTTTGCGACGTTCTTCGCTCTGCAACTGGGTGGTTCGTCTATCAACAGCATGGTGCTGGGGGGACTGGCATTGGCGTTGTCGCGCCTGATCGATAATTCCGTGGTGGTGCTCGAAAACATCTACCGGCATTTGGAACTAGGTGAGCCTCAGCAAGTGGCCGCAGAAACTGGAGGAAGAGAAGTAGCTCTACCCGTTCTGGCCGCTACCTTAACAACGGCGGTCGTGTTCTTTCCGGTGACGCTGCTTGCGGGAGTCAGCAAATTCCTTTTCTCGGCGATGGCGCTGGCAGTGGTGCTTTCACTCTTTGCGTCTTTCTTCGTGGCCATGACGGTCGTGCCCCTGTTTTGCGCCCGTTTTGTGAAGCTTGACCACTCTGCGCATTCCGGCAAGGCCGATTCGAGGGCTGAACATTCGGCCAAGGATAATTCTCCCGGGTGGGGGGAGCGATTCAACTCCGCGTTCAATGCCTCATTCAATCGCATGCTGGGCTGGTACGAAGAACTGGTTCGCCATTCGCTCCGAATACCGGGGACCGTTCTGGTTGCATTCCTCGCGATTTTCGTGCTCAGTCTTCTTCTGTACCACGAGCTCGCATTTTCATACTTTCCGCAAACCGACGCAGGTCAATTTGTCATCAGTTTCAAGGCACCTTCAGGAACCAGGCTCGCCGTCACGGAAAGAGACGTCGCAGACCTTGAAGGTTTGATCAGGGATACTGTTCGTCCGGCAGATCTGGGCATCATTGTGGACAACATTGGGGTGGACAATGGGTTCTCGGCAGTCTACACGCCGAATGCCGCGATGCACACCGGCTTCGTGCAAGTGGGGCTCCAGCCTGGCCACCGGATCGGCAGCTATGAGTACATCGACCGGATCAAGGATCGCATGACCAGAGAAATGCCGGAATTGAAGGCGTTCTTTTCCACGGGCAGCCTGGTGGATGCTGTCGTCAGCATGGGGGCGCCTGCACCGATTGACATCCAGATTGCCGGCGCAAACCTGGATACCGACAACACGATTGCGCAGGACATCGCCGGCAAGCTGCGGCAATCGCCTCAGATTGCCGACGTGTTCATGCCGCAAGACCTTGACTATCCATCGCTTCGCATCGACGTCGATCGCCTACACGCGGCGAAGCTGGGGCTCACCGAGCGCGAGGTGCTGACCAACGTTATCACCTCGCTGAATTCCAACCAGATGATCGCTCCCAACCTATGGATTGACCCTCGCAATGGGAACAACTATTTCCTTGCGGTTCAGTACCCGGAATCGCAGATTCGCTCGATCCAGGATTTAAAAGCCATTCCCCTTCACGCCGACACCGTCAGCGAACCCACGCGCTTGGATATGATTGCCAACATCGAGCGCATTAACGCCCCGACGGAGGTTGATCACTATCAGATCCGGCGCAAGCTCGATATCTACGTGCGTCCATCCACTGAAAACCTTGGAGCCGCAGCGGATTACGTTCACGACGTCATCGCACACGAAGACATCCCGGGAAATGTAAGCGTCGCCGTCCGAGGGAGCGCGGGAGCTATGTACGCATCGTTCAGGAGCTTTGCGCTGGGCCTGGTGCTTTCTGTGGTGCTCCTTTATCTGATCCTGGTTGCCCAGTTCCG
>JASIKV010000449.1 GCA_030049455.1 Terriglobia bacterium | reverse complement strand
TATCTCGTGGCGCGGGTGATCAGCCGCGACCACTCTCCCCTTAATTCTCTCGGCGCCGTTGCACTGTTGCTCCTGTTTTTCCGTCCCGGGTGGCTGATGGACTCGGGGTTTCAGCTTTCCTTTGCAGCCGCACTGCTGATTGTGACCGTCGCTGTGCCCATCCTCGCGCGAACGACCGAACCCTTCCGCCGCGCCCTGTGGAGGCTGGATGACGTGCTGCTCGACGACTATTTTTCACCGCGACTCGCGCAGGTGCGGCTGGATCTGCGCAGCGTGATCCAATCAATGCGCAGGCGCGTGAGCCCACTCGATCGTTTTCCCATCCTGACGCGAAATATCGTGGTTCTTCCACTGCGGGCGATAATTTGGGCATTGAATATGCTGATTTTCTCAGCAATCCTGCAACTAGGTTTGCTCCTCTTGATGGTGGAGACGTTTCATCGTGTGGCGTTTGCCGGAGTGGGTCTGAATGCCCTGGCGATTCCCTTGATGACGGTACTGCTGGGGATTGCCCTGCCGGTAAACCTGCTGAGCGTCGCGTCACCGGCGCTCGCGGCATGGCCGGCCAAATTGCTCACCGTCGTAATGCGCGTGCTTTTTGCGATGACGCACTTGTCCGGCCTGGCGCCGTGGCTCTCCTATCGAATTCCCGCGCCTCCCACCTGGGTCGCGTTGGGATTCTGCACCGCATTTGTGCTGGCGGCAATCGCTTTGCGTTTCGCGCGGCGCGCCGCGGGCGCCGCACTGGCCACTTGCGCGATCTTCGTCGTGGCGGTGGCGGTCCATCCTTTCGCGCCGTCCCTGCCGCGCGGCGAGTTGGAACTCACGGCGCTCGATTGCGGTCCTGGGGATTCGCTGTTTCTCGTGCTCCCCGAGGGAACCACGTTGCTGCTCAATGCCGGCGGAAGCCGCACGCGAGGCCTGATGGAAGGCGGCTTCCAGGGACGGCACTGGGATTCCGGCGAGGATGTCATTTCACCTTACCTTTGGTCGCGTGGCATCAAGAAGATTGACGTCGTCGTGCTCACTCAAGGGACATCGGATTACGCAGGTGGGATTTTCTCGATTCTTCAGAATTTTCGCGTGGGCGAGTTCTGGCACGCTCCGCAATCGGAATCTCCGGAATACGCTGCGCTGCTTAATGAAGTGGCGGCGCGTAGGATACCGACCCGGACGCTGATGGCGGGAGACGCGCTGCCCATGGGCGGAGCTTCGATTCAGGTACTTTGGCCGGAGCGCGACCCGCCATTGGACGCGACCTCTGCCCATGACTCATCAATGGTCATTCGCATCACTGCCGGCGAAATGAACTTTCTTTTCTCCGGCAGCACGGGCAAGGAAGCTGAGGATGGAATTGCGAATTCGCGAAAGGCGTTGGCAAGCCAGGTACTCACCCTGGCGCGTCACGGGACGAAGTCACCCGAGAGCACCGATTTTCTCGCGCGCGTCACACCCCGCGTGGCGATAATAAGTCCCCAAGCCGGCATTGGACTGGTCGAACCACCCGGTCCGGAGACCCCGGTGGCTCTGGAAGCAGCAGGCGCGCGAGTTTTTCGGACCGACATCGACGGCGCTACCACCATCCAAGGTAATTTCGGCTCGCTGAGCGTTCGAACCTTCTCGAACCCGCGTCCTGTTGCAATCGGAGCGAGTACCACAAGCACTCCACCCTAGCTTGACCACAGGGACCTCTGCGGCAACAGGTTCCTGAGCGTAAGTGATCTTCGGGCTTTCGCGAATAACAAAGAGTTACAGGGAAGGTCAAAAACAAAAATACATATTGGAGGAAATCAAGCGTTGGTGGTTTCGAGCAGTGCGGCGCCCCAACTCAGTCCGGCCCCGAAGGCAGCGACCACCACCTTCATTCCTGGCCGGAGCAGGCCCGCGGCTTTGGCTTCAGACGCCGCTATCAACCACGATGCCGAGGAGGTGTTGCCATACCGATCGATGTTCAGGAAGCACCGATTGCGATCGATCTTTAGCTCCTGCATCAGCCTTTCGAGCAGGCGGAGGTTTGCCTGATGGAACAGGAAAAGGCCGACATCCTCAATGCGCAGAGAATTCCTCTCCAGCAATTCCGTTGCGGCGCGTGCCAGCTTGCGAACCGCGTGCATGATGATGGTGCGGCCGTCCATCTGAAGCGTGGAGCCGAAGTCAAGGCGCAGGGCTTCGGAAAAAGTCGCGTCGCTGGCCACTTGCACGTCACGGAGGGAAAGCGAGCCGGCGCCGGGGGCAACCACGCACGCTCCGGCGCCATCGCCAAACAGGATGGCGGTCTCCTTCACGCGGGGCTGCTGCGACATAACGCGAGTCATGGTTTCCGCTGCCACCACCAGCACCGGCCCCCACGGTTCGCACATGCGCTGGGCAAGCGCCAGTCCGAACAATCCGGAGATGCTCGCCAGGTGAATATCGAACGCGGGGATTGCTCCGGCCTTCAGGCGCCTTTGGACTTCTGCGGAGATGCCGGGAAATTGCCGGTGCGGCGTGCCCGTGCAGGCGATAATAGCTCCCAGCTTGTCGGCGGTGACTCCCGCGTCCTGCAGGCAGGCCAGCGCTGCGCGTTCGGCCAGGTCGCACACGGTTTCATCCGCGGCCACCGCGCGGCGAGTCTCAATGCCGCAAACGCTCAGGATCCATTCCTGCGTCACATTGAATTCCGCGGCAAGCGCCCCATTCGAGAGCACGCCCGAGGGAACATAATGCCCCAATCCCATGATTGCAGACATTCAGGCGGCACCGTGAGAGTTCAGGTAGGCGGCAATTTTCGCCAGGGATTCGAACTTGGAGGGATGAAGGTCGCTGTCCGGCACTTTAACGTTGAATTCCTTCTCGATGTCGGTAACAAAGTCGACGAGGTCAAACGAGTCGAGGACGCCGGTTTCAAACAACGAAGCCTCCCGGTCGGTGGGGATGGGCGCTTTCGCCACCTTCCCCAGAGCTTGCAGAATCTTGTCGTCAACAGCCATTGGACTTTTCCCTTGGGTCGATGCGGTGAATTCAGCGAAGTATCATACTACAACTTGCGG
>JASIKV010000448.1 GCA_030049455.1 Terriglobia bacterium | reverse complement strand
AAATGCCCATTGTCGCCTGCACCGGAGGAAGCCGGTACTATGAGGCGCTGGAGAATGGCCGTACCCTTCCCCCCGACACCGAAAACTGGTACGTCAACGCGCACTGCTATACGGTGCTGAACTACGACGCCGCCTCAGTCAGCGTCAGCATCCGCAACCCCTGGGCGCGGCATCCCGATCCCGATGGGGTCTTTAGCCTTCCCCTCAGCCGATTTTATCTTGCCTTCGCGGGAATTGTGACTCCACAGTGAAACCGCGGGCAGGCATGAGTCAATCTACCCGATTTTGACATTTAATTGTCCCGCAAGGCGAAGTAGCGCCGACCCCGCCAGGGCGGGGTCGGCACGTGCTGACTTGAAGGTCAGCGCTACAATGCCTCGCGCAGAGCGCGAAATGACGGCATTTGCATATTAGGACAGCACGAGGATTCCAGGCGAACGGACAGGGGATGGGTACGGGCTAAGCCCGTGCCGCGGTGCGGGAAGTCTGCGCGCCAATCAACAGTCCATCTTCCTGACGGGGCGTGGGAATGCCCGCCGCCCGCCGGCCAGTGACATTGCTCAGGGCGCTGTGCACAACGTAGTCGAGATCGGCGGTCACGAAGGGCGGGGCAATGAAATCAAAGGCACCGTTTTCGATGGCCTGCACATAGAATCGTGTGTCGACAACGCGGGCCACCACGATCACGTTGACAGGCTTTGCAGCCTTTTCCCCAAGCCCCAGAATATCTGCCCAAGTGCCGTCGGGCAGTTGGATGTCCGTAAAGACCAGGGGGGCGGGGTTCAATCCCCCCAGAAGGCGCTGTGCCTGGGCGCGTGTTTCCGCCTGCACAACGCGCATGCCGTGGCGTTCAAGGGAAGCCTTGAGCGCCGTCAAGGCTTCAGGATTCTGATGAACCAGCAGGGCAGGAATTCGGCCTTTCATAAATGCTCCCTTTGAATTTCGTAAACGCGCTTCGTGTTGGCGATCCCCCGGGATTCGACCGGGCTGACAGGTTAATGATTCATCAAGACGATTCAAACCGAACCTGGAAAACTCAGGGCGGCAAAACCCTTTCGGCATATTCTCTGTGAACATGCCGGTCAAAGCGTCCCATCCCGAAGAAAGCCTGAGTCGAATTCCCGATTCTCATTCGCAGTGTTGGGCCGCGTCCTCTTGCGAGTGCCCCACATCGCGAATCGCGACTACTGCTTTAAAGCCACCTTGATGCCCTTCTTCTCCCGGGAAATATCAACTTTGTCTTCCCGCGCCAGCCAACCAAGGGCAAAATCCACAAGGTCGCTCGAGCCGTTCAGCTTCTTCTTCAATTGGGTAAGGGTCTGCGGACCGAAATCGTTCAGAGCGTGCCAGATTTTTCCAGCCGCCTCGCCAACTTGCTCCTTCATTATTTCCACTTTCGCCACACCTCCTGAGTAATCTCGGCAATTGCCGGTGCAAACTTTAGTTGTTATTGGATGGCTTTCCCGCCCCGGGCTCCAAACCAGCTTCCGGTAATGGCACTGCCTCCGGGGGCGAGAAAACTTCACTCAAAACTTACGGCGGGGTCAACGTGGGGTTCAGGATTCTGGGCGCACTGCCCGCTCAGAGCGACATCGAATGCCGCGTGTCCTGCCGTAAGTACAGAGTTTATTCCTCTATGGGCACCAAGGCAATCAAATTATAGTTATAGGCCGAATAAGGACTACGAACTCAATATAAAAGTTCCCCGGTTATTATGTCCTTCGCGTCCGGAAAAGACCTCCGAGGATGTCAATGCAGTGCACAGTGCCATCAAAATCCAGAGCTAGTGCTAATCCTGTGAGTCCGACGGCCTGGCACTAGGCAGGGATTCTATAGCACCGCGTTGTGGATTGCAATAGCAATTATTAAATTTTGTCGTCTGGGCTTCCCCTCGCCCCCCTCCTTTCCGGTCATCCGTCAGCCCTCGACCAGTTCAATTTCCAACCCGCGTCTGGACAGGCGCGCTACAATCCCTGCGGTCAGACCTGAGCGAAATGGCCACTTCCAAACTTTCTGTGGAATCAGAGATTCAGTATCTGAAGGGCGTCGGGCCGGCGCGAGCGCAGCTCCTTGCCTCAAGAGGAATTCGCACGGTTGAGGACCTGCTTTACTACACTCCCTTTCGTTATGAAGACCGCACACGGCTTACGCCGATTCGCGACCTGGTTCCGGGACAGACCACCACAGTTTTCGCCAAGGTGCTGACCTGCGGCCTGATCCGCACGCGCAGCGGCCTGACCATTTTCGACCTCGCGGCGAGCGATTCCACAGGCATGTTGCGCTGCAAATGGTTTCACGCCGATTACCTCGACCAGAACAAAGTTTTCCGTGCCGGACAGCAGGTCTTTTTCTACGGCAAGGTCGAGCGCGACCAGTTTGCGCGCGGAGTGATGTCGATGATCCAACCGCAGTTTGAAATCCTGCCGGAAGATGCCGCTGCGGAAGGTGGCAATTCGCTCGAAATCAACCGCGTCGTGCCGATTTACGAGTCCATCTCTTCACTCGGCCCGCGCGTGCTGCGCAGGCTGGTGTCAAGCGCGCTCGAAGGGCTCGATGGCCGGATTCCCGACCACCTTCCACCCAGCGTTATCGCCAGGAATAAGCTGGCGGACCGCGCCAGGGCAATCCGCCAAACGCACTTCCCTCCCTCAGAAAACGACCTGGCGCTTGTCAGCGCGTTTCGCACACCCGCGCAGATGCGCCTGATCTTTGAGGAATTCTTCAGCGTGGGCGCAGGCCTCGCGCTCAAGCGGCGCAAGGCCAAAGCGCTTCCGGGCGTGGAATTTCAGGTGAAGGACGCGGCGCGCGCCGCCATCCGCAAGATTCTGCCCTTCCATCCCACCGCCGCGCAGAAGCGCGTGCTGCGCGAGATTGTGGAGGACATGCGCTCACCGCGGCCCATGAATCGCCTCCTGCAGGGCGACGTGGGCTCGGGCAAAACCATCGTGGCGATTCAGGCGGCGATTCTGGCCATGGAAAACGGCTACCAGGTGGCGCTGATGGCGCCCACGGAAATCCTGGCCGTGCAGCATTACCTCTACATCAAGCAACTCTT
>JASIKV010000447.1 GCA_030049455.1 Terriglobia bacterium | reverse complement strand
TCTAAGATATCTTGATCGATGGGCAGCGAGGCCATAGTCAGGACCGGGTAGCCGATCTTTTGGAACTCTTCCATGATTTCGTGATTGATGCCCGGATCGTTGTGGTACGGCCGGCCGAGCATGACGATCCCGATGCGGTCCTCCGCCTCCAGCCGCTTCAGGATTTCACGGCCTTGCGCTCGCAGAACCTTTTCCTGAAATTCTCCCTGGGCTTTGAATCCTGCCTCAACAGCGCGGGTATTTTCCTCCCAACCCAGCCCCAAAATATCGACAAACTGGTCGTACATCTGCTTGGTCAGAAGCGGGGGGTCGCCGGGGTTCACGAAGGTGTCAAGGTAAAGAATGCTGCTCTCCTTGAAAATGTCACCTTCCTTGGTAAATGCGGCCTTGACGGCCTCGGGAGTGGTGGCGACGGTCGGGCACGAGCGGTGCGATTGCGCAAAATTCATGTCGCTCGGCAGGTCGTCGATCATGGGGCAAAAGATTATGTCGAGCGGCTTCTTCTTGTGGTGAACGTAAAGCAAATTGTGAACATGGGGGATGCCCACTTTCGACGGGAAGCAGGGGTCGATGGCGCCGCGCTTGGCGCCTTCTTTGTAAAGTTGCTCGCTGGTAAAGTCGGAGTAGATTAAATTCTCCGCGGGAATTCCCAGCGCTTCAAAGTAAGCGCTGAAGATCGGATTCACGGAGTACATATTCAGAAGGCGCGGGATACCGATGCGCAGGCTGGCCCGCTTTTTGAGGAGCTCGACGCGCTTCTTCTGTTTGGGGGTCAAGGTAAATTTGGGCGGCTGGCCGGCAACCATCGGCGGTGCATAGGATTTGAAGGCCGCCTTGGCCGCAACTTCCACCATATTGGGATTGTCCTTCTTCGCGGCATCCAGCCCCTTCTTGATCTCGCGCATATCGGCGACGTCTTCCACCAGCCCTTTTTCGCAACTGTTGCCGACAATCAGGCGCTTGACGCCCGGCAGTATCGGAATTTTGGATTTCTTCCAGGATTCATCCGAGGCCGCGATGTTCACATCAATGAAGGTCCGCATGCACTTGTTCTTGCAGAAGTAGCAGCGCGTATTTTCATTCCGATGCGTGACATAGCTGATTTTTTCGACCGCTTCAAAACCAATGAAGCTGGTGCGGTGGCCGTTGTTGTAAAGCCGGCGAGCTTCAATGGCTGCGCCGATCGCGCCCGCTTCACCGCAGTGCTCGTGCACGATGACGTTGGGCATCGCGCCCTTGTCCTTGAAGCGTGACTCGATGAAGTCCACCTGCGCCTTTACCGCAGCCAAATTATGCTGAGTGCCGCCTTGCAAGACGAAGGTGTTCCCGAGCGAGGCGAGGTTCGGAATCTGCGAAACGTATAACCAGATGTTTTTGGGAAGCACGTTGGCCAGGCCGGCCATGATCTCTTCCGGCTTCCAGCCCTGGCGCTGGAAATCCACAATGTCCGACTGCATAAACACTGCGCAGCCGTATCCAAACATGGGCATGGCCTTGGCGCTGAAGGCCAGGTCGGCATATTTCATGACGTCGTGGCCAAAACCCACGCAGGTGGATTGCAGGAAATATCCGTTTCCGGCCGAACACTGCGTGTTCAGCTTGAAATCCTTCACGCGGCCGTCTTGCAGAATAATGAGCTTGATGTCCTGGCCGCCCACATCGCAGATGACGTCGGCATCGGGATAGAAATGCAGAGCCGCCTGGGTGTGCGCGACCGTTTCCACCAGCGCGACGTCGGCATTCAATACGTCTTTCAGAATGTCCTTGGCGTAGCCGGTGGAGCCGACGCCCAGCAGTTCCAGCGTGGCTCCTTGCGATTCCACCTGCTTCTTGAGGTTGGCGAACATTTCCATGGTGTCTTCCAGGGGATTGCCCTTGGAAAGCTGATAACACTTCACCATGACTTCGCCTTCCTGGCTGACCAGAACGGCTTTGGTAGAAGTCGAGCCGCCGTCGATTCCCATGAAGGCCCGAACGTGCTCACCGGGCTGGAAGGTGCGCGGCACAAACTTGTGGGCCTTGTAGCGGTCCTTGAAGGCGGAGAGTTCGTCCTCGGTTTTATACAGTCCGCTTCCGCCCTTTTTCTGTTTCTCTTCCAGGCGGCCGACGTTGATGTACCACTCGAGCTTTTCGCAGCCCTTATAGATACCGACGTTGGCATCTTCGTCCAGGGCGAACCGCACGCAACCGAGGGCGGCGAAATACTGAGCGTTGTCGGGAACTTTGATAAGGTCCTTGGGATCTTTGCCTTCCGGCAAGGGGAAATTACGTTCTTCCCAAACCTTCGGGATGTTGAATTTCCAGCAGTCCTGCATGCCTTTGATATACGTGTTTGGACCACCGAGCAGCAGGACGGTGGGACGCAGGGTGTTCCCGCGAGTCAATACGGCAAGATTCTGCTGAATGATCGCCTCGAACAGAGAAGCCATCAACTCCGGAGGGGGGACTCCGCTCTTCTGCAATCCGTTGATGTCCGTCTCGGCGAATACACCACACTTCCCTGCCACCGGGTGCAGCTTGAGTCCCAGATAGCCCATCTTGCAAAGGTCTTCGGCGGGAATTCGCAGCTTGGCGTTGATCTTATCGATCACCGCGCCCGTGCCGCCCGCACACTTGTCGTTCATGGAGGGGATTTTTTTCTTGCGTCCTGTCTCCGGGTCTTCCTTGAAGATGATGATCTTGGCGTCCTGCCCGCCCAATTCCACCACCGAACCGCATTCGGGGTAAAGTTTCTCGACTGCGAGCGAAACCGCGTTCACTTCCTGCACGAATTTGGCCCCGATATGACCGCCCACCGTGCCGCCGCCACTGCCCGTGACGAAGACGCGGCTCTCCCCGGCCCTGATGCCCGTATCGGCTTCCATGCGCTTCAGGAATTCCAGACACTTTTCCGGCTGCTTCGTGTCATGCCGCTGATAGTCGCTCCAGAGAATCTGATCGGTAAGAGCATCCACGACGACGGATTTGACCGTAGTCGAGCCCACATCCAAGCCGACGACCAAGTTCTTGGGATCTGCTTCCGGCATCACTTTGCTCCTTCAGCGATTCAGAGTGGGCCGGGGAGCGCCCGGCCGTCAGAAATTTCTAAACGCCGGCTTTCTTGGCGATATTTGCGAAAATGGCCGCGGCGCGGCGTTCCATTTCCTCGCGTGGTACATCTTCCACGTGCGATCCCAGTGCCCACGTAAAACCGAACGGGTCCTGGATATGGCCATATCGGTCGCCCCAAAACTGGTTGTCCAGCGGCATAGTTACTTTCGCCCCGGTGGCCACCGCTTTATTCCAGAGGGCGTTCACGTCCTCGACGTAAATGTTGAGAATGATGGGGCTGCCTTTCAGGGTCGTAGCCGAGGGCGTGCCCATGCCCGGCCATTCATCGGCAAGCATCAGTTTTGAGTCGCCAATTTTCAGGGTGGCGTGCATCACTTTGCCGTCCGGAGTCTTATGAACAAACAAAAGCTCGGCGCCAAAGGCCTTTTGGTAAAACTCGATGGCCCGCTCGGCCCCACTGATCGAAAGGTGGGCCGTAATAGTGTGGTCACCCTCGGCGACGCCTTTTGGTTTTCCCGGCATCGTGATTTCCTCTCTTAAACTGCCACCATCTCGCGGCTTTCCGCCTTCATGCGCTCGGCGGCGTGCAGCACAAAGTTTGCCGCCACACCCACCACGCCCTTCTTGTGGCCGTATTTATACATGGGCTGCTGCATCTCCGGGTGTTCCTGAACGAAGGCCCGGACATCCTCAAGCGTGGTGCCGGTTTCATCCAGCACGCGTTTGATTTCATTCTTAGCGCGAACCTTCGCCTCACCCAGTGCCATCTGCACGCGGCTATGAGCGTTCACGTCGCCCTCACCGGAGGTTTCAACCGGAATGAAGATCATGTCCTTGTAAGTTGATACCACTGCTGACTGCGCGCCGTCCGATTGCGTGGAGGGCATGCAGCCAAAGGGCTTGAGGCTGAGCACCATGTGGCAGAGATCCTTGTTCGAATAGTAGATATTCTTGGCGACTTCCAGGTGGCCTTCACCGCCGCCCGCGCGTGAATTGTAGAAGGGATGGCCGAGGCGTTGCAGTTCATATTGGTCGGTCAGATGATGCGCGATGCCGCCCAGAGCGTCAATCAGGCGGTGGTATTCGCGCTTGAAGACCACTTCCGCGGCACTCAGCTTGGCCAGTCTTTGCTGTGTGTTCAAGTGGCTGCCGAAAATCTGCTTCAGGTTCCACTTGGAAACGCCCCTTTCAATCAAATCCAGGCCCCTCTCGTCGCGGATTTGCTGCTTGGCCTGGTGAATCATGTACATGATCCAGGTGCCGATGGGCTCTACGATGACCTGCGCTCCTTCTTTTTCGAGGAAACGGAACATATTGAAGTTTCCATCGCCTTCCGTGGTCTGTGCCCAGAATTCACCTGTGATTTTCACGATAGGCTTCACGCGAGTGCGGTCAATCGGAATGGCATTAAGACGATCGCGCACTTCCTGGAGCGCCGCCGTATAGTCGTCGCCGTAAAGTTGGTTCAGGAACTTGCCCACGTATTCCGCGGTCCCGACAAAATTGGTTTTGCCGAGAAGTGACGCAAACTTCCCCTCCAGCGTCCATGGCCTCTTCCGGCGCATGACCTCTTGCAGCAGGTCCATGCACTCATCAAGCACGCGATCCGTTTCGCCCGCATTCACTTCGTAGGGACGAATCTGATAAGCGACATCGTTCATGACGTCGCCGATGTTCATGGCGTTGAGGATGCTCAGGAAGAAGTCGAGGTTCATCTCCAACCCGGCTTCGGCTTCCGCCTGGTTCAGCCCGCCCGATTGCTGGAACAGGAGCACGCGGAAGCCATCAAACCCCGCGTTGCGTAATGCCAGACGGTACTCGGCCTCGTACATCCCGAACCGGCAGGGGCCGCAGGCGCCGGCGGTGAAGAAGACGTAGCGGTCAATGATTTCCTGCTTGCTGAGACCTTTTTCTTCCAGAGACTGGCAAAACTGCACGAGGTTGCCGACTGTGAAGTAGGTGGGGTTGCACTGGCCGTTATTCCCGTACTCTTTGCCGAGCTGGAATGCCCGCTTGTTGGGCACAGGCACGGCTTCGCACTTATAGCCGAGGCCTTGCAGCGCACCGTGAATCAGCTTCTCGTGCTTCCAGGTGAGGCCACCGAAGAGAATTGTGGTCTGGTCGCGCTGTGACTTGGTGAAGGGGCGCTCAATCGGCTTATGAAAATGCTGGACGCCTCGCTTCTCAAGGCCCGCTTCATTTTCCAGGCGCTGTCTTTCGTCTTCAAGCCTCTGTCGAATCGTCTCTTCCTTCGACATGATCTGAACCAAGCTCCCGTTTCCGGGATGCATTGCAGGAGAAGAACTCATGCGTCACCTCGTCTGATTAGTGTAGAGCCGAACGACCTTCGGCCCCCCCCCGAGCACCCACCGCTTGCTCCGGAAATTTCGTCGCTCAAATACACGAACCCCCCGCTTTACTCCGGCGATCAACACTGCACCCCCTAAACCAAGGTCGCGCAACGCTCGGCTTTTACTTATTTCCAGGACCGCCCCGCGCTAGATTTCACCCGTAACGCTACGTGGGTGTGAATGCCTTCGTCAAACGGAGCAGTATAATGCTATTAGAGGGAGGTAAATGTAAATTCCATTACAGTGAACGGGGATTTTCCCAAGTTCAACTGACATGGGGATAAGTCGAAGGGTAACTTCTGATTATTCAAATTGTTAGGGGAATTTTGAGGTCATATTCGCGGATGCCGGAGAATCAGGCAGGAATTGCGCTTTCTAGCCAGTCCCCCGTCTCGCTTTTTGCTCGAAAACCCTTGAAACAGAGTTAGCTGGTTCCCCTTACGCCCGCTGTTGTTCAAAACCTTTACGCGCCATTGAACCCCAATCATGGTCCCCCAGGAACAGCTTCGCTAACCCCCTCAACCGCCAGATGACCGTCATCTGCCGGTAGCCAAGGTTCTCAACCAAAGCCCAGACCAACATCCAACATCGATCGCACATTCCCTCGTAGCGGCGATAGCAAAGCTCCTCAAAAAGCAACGTGGCGACGCTCAAAATGGCTCCGTACCCATAGGCTGCGAGGAAAAACAGCAGGGCAAACTGCAAGTCCACGGCCTGCGCCGCTAAGCTGACCATGAGAATCATCAGACCCATGGCCTCCACAATGGGCGCAAGCAACTCAACACCCAGGAAGTAGGGGTACACAACCAGGCCTAATGCCCCGTACCGGGGGTTGAAGAACATGCGCCGATGCCGCCAAAGCACTTCGGTGAGGCCCCGGTACCATCGGTCGCGCTGCGAGGCCAGGACTCGCAACGTCTCGGGCGCCTCTGTCCAAGCCACCGGGTCCGGAAGGAAGGCGACACGCCAGAGCGTCTTATTTTCATAACCGTGGCGGCGCAGGCGCGCTACGATCTCCATGTCCTCGCCCACGGTCCCCTTTTCATATCCACCGATTGCAATCATGGCGGAACGGAGGAAAAGTCCGAATGCCCCGGAGATAACCAGATTGTCCCCAAACCGCGTCAAGCCCAGGCGACCAACTAAGAAGGCACGAAGGTATTCCACCACCTGAATGCCCGCCAGTGGCCGGCGCGGCACTCGCGGAGCCACGACGCGGCCGCCCTCAATGCGCGAACCGTTGGCGATTCGAACCGTTCCACCCGCGGCCACCACATCATCACTCATCAGGAAAGGCCGAACCATACGCTGGAGTGCGTCGGGTTCCACCAAAGTGTCCGCATCAATGGCGCACACCAGCTTGGCGGTGGAGAAGTTCAGCGCGGCGTTCAGGGCATCCGCTTTGCCTCCGTTTTCCTTATTGATGACCGTCAGAT